>NZ_JABWQS010000099.1:0-603 GCF_014268545.1 Pseudomonas sp. SWRI81 | reverse complement strand
GCGCTCGCCTTGGGCATTGATCAGGCTGTAGGTGTGACTGCCAAAGCCATGCATGTGGCGGTAGCCATCCGGAATGCCGCGATCCGAGAACAGAATCGTGACCTGGTGCAGTGCTTCGGGCGAATGCGACCAAAAATCCCACATCATTTGCGCACTTTTCAGGTTGCTTTGCGGCAAGCGCTTTTGCGTGTGGATAAAGTCCGGAAACTTCAGCGGATCACGGATGAAGAACACCGGGGTGTTGTTGCCAACGATGTCCCAGTTGCCTTCTTCGGTGTAGAACTTCAGCGCAAAACCGCGTGGGTCGCGCTCAGTGTCCGCCGAGCCGCGCTCGCCGCCGACGGTGGAAAAGCGCAGAAAGGTCGGCGTTTGCTTGCCTACCGCTTCGAACAACTTGGCGCTGGTGTATTCGGTGATGTCACGGGTCACGGTGAACGTGCCATAAGCGCCCGAGCCCTTGGCGTGGACACGACGCTCGGGAATGTTTTCACGGTTGAAGTGGGCAAGCTTCTCGATCAGATGGAAGTCGTCGAGCAGCAGCGGGCCACGTGGGCCGGCGGAGCGAGAATTCTGGTTATCAGCGACAGGTGCGCCACTGGCGGT
>NZ_JABWQS010000098.1:0-610 GCF_014268545.1 Pseudomonas sp. SWRI81 | reverse complement strand
CGTCGTAAAAGGCTTTGCAGCTTGCCGTAGACTGCCGGAGGTGGGGTCCAAGGGCGTAAATCTTCGCCTTCGTTTTTTAGAAAACGAGCGAGAAGACGGGCGTCAGATGCGTCCGTTTTACTGCGACCACCGACACTTTTACGATAATTACTCAGTTGAAAACCGTCGATGATGTAGACGTCATGACCTGACTCATGAGCCAACTCAACCAAGTCCACGTGATAAATATTTGTCGCCTCAACTGCTATCGCAGTGGGCCCCGCCAACGTTTTAAGCCAGCGCTTTATGGCCGGCTTTTCATTGGTTATCGAGGTGAGCAGATCTGGATCTGCTAAATAAATAACGAGTTCAGCTTTGGCGACGTCCACGCCCACGATTGACTTTGACACGCGCATTGCCACTGGCACTTCTCCACGCTAAGGTTTTACAGCTTGTAGGGGTTTCACCCAGAGGCGCAGGCTTGTTTCTATCGTCGCTTGAACGAAGCATTCTCTATCGGCGCTTTTGGTGGAAGGGGTGGGGCGAGGTCTCCCACGGTCTGTACTGTTACAGCAGTCAGATGCGAACTGTTCGTCCCACCACCCCTTCAAGTCTAACCATACAAGCGAGC
>NZ_JABWQS010000097.1:0-614 GCF_014268545.1 Pseudomonas sp. SWRI81 | reverse complement strand
CGCTCCCACAGTGGATTTGCGCTGGGCCGCAGATATCTGAGTGAACACAAAACCCTGTAGGAGTGAGCCTGCTCGCGAAAACGGAGTGGCAGGCGACACTGATGCTGGATGTGCCGGCCCTTTCGCGAGCAAGCTCGCTCCCACAGTGGATCTGCGCTGGGCCGCAGATATCTGAGTGAACACAAAACCCTGTGGGAGCGGGCTTGCCCGCGAAAACGGAGTGGCAGGCGACACTGATGCTGGATGTGCCGGCCCTTTCGCGAGCAAGCCCGCTCCCACAGTGGATCTGCGCTGGGCCGCAGATATCTGAGTGAACACAAAACCCTGTAGGAGTGAGCCTGCTCGCGAAGACGGAGTGTCAGGCGACACTGATGCTGGATGTGCCGGCCCTTTCGCGAGCAAGCCCGCTCCCACAGTGGATTTGCGCTGGGCCGCAGATATCTGAGTGAACACAAAACCCTGTAGGAGTGAGCCTGCTCGCGAAGACGGAGTGTCAGGCGACATTGATGTTGGATGTGCCGGCCCTTTCGCGAGCAAGCTCGCTTGTATGGTTAGACTTGAAGGGGTGGTGGGACGAACAGTTCGCATCTGACTGCTGTAACAGTACAGACCGT
>NZ_JABWQS010000096.1:0-1051 GCF_014268545.1 Pseudomonas sp. SWRI81 | reverse complement strand
TTGATTTCGTACCGGGCGATCACCGTTCCGCCTTCATTGTCCTTGATCAACTTGGCTTCGATGTTGAACGGGACTTCCTTGCCGGCGGTGAACTCGTTCAGCTTGATCGAGTCGGTGTACTCACCGGTGATCGAACCGATCCAGAACATGAACACTTCATCGCCGGCGACCGTTTCGATGTACGGCACGGTCGAGGTGGTGCCGGCAGTGTCGGCGGGCAGGACGCCGTCCACCACGCCGGCCACCACCGGTTCAGGCAGTTCCAGGCGTGGTTCGCCGACTCGCAGGATCTCGGTGTGAATCGACTCGCGAACGGCCCGGGTGGCCTCGAACGGGTCCAGTGTGGCAAGCACCGCGGCGGCGACCAGTTGCTGGTAATAGAACTCGGCCGTACCACCGTTGACCGGGGTCAGATGCTTGCCGTCAATCTTGTGCTGCAACGGTTTCGCCTCGACGATGTCGTTGTGGGTGATGGGGCGCGTTGGCAGGTCAGGCAGGTAGGGCTTGAGGCCTGGCGTGGTGCCGAGCATGACTATCTTGAGGACCTGGCCTTCGACAAAGGATTTGTCGAAGGGAATCTCGAGACTGATTTGCAGCAGTGTCGGGTCCAGCGCCCCGGAGTTCTCGTCCAGCATGATCGGCGCGGCCAGCCGCTGGATTTCGCCGATGGCGCGGATGAACTGGCTTTTGGAGCGTAAATCGGCAGAGGCATCGGCTTTTTCCAGGCGGTGGGACAAGGTGATCTGCGACTTGGCCAACTGGCGCAGCACGGCGTTGGGCGCCTTGGTTTCAATAATGCTTGGCAGGCTTGTCAACTTCACGCCTTCTGAAGGTTCCCAGTCAATCGGCGGCCCTTCGACGGGGGTGCCCTTGATCCTGATGAAGACAATGTCACCGACTTTGAACTTGCTCGTATCTGTGGCGATTATCTGCACGGTGCCATCGGCATCGCCCAGCTTGTCGACGTCCAGCACGTTGTTCAGCGTTTCCCTGAGCAACGGCGCGACCAGCCGAGTCGCATCAACCGCCACCGGCACACGCTGCTCGGGGC
>NZ_JABWQS010000095.1:0-1355 GCF_014268545.1 Pseudomonas sp. SWRI81 | reverse complement strand
ACGAGGGGCTTGCTGGGGCTGGACATGGCGCTGACTCCGTGGGTAAAGGCGACGGAGTGAGTTAACGCGTATTGGAGAGCTTGCGCACCTGTCAGATCTGACAGGTGCGGGCGCTCTTCAGATGAACGGTATCAACGGGGCGCTGTTGTTGCGCGCAACTTAATTACAACTCAGCGCTTATAAAGTGTCTTCTGCCGCAAAATATAAACAGTTACCAACACGGCACTCGTCAACATGAACCCCCGCGCCCACAGCAGCGGCACCAGATAACAGGAAAACAGAATGCTCACCCACATCAGCCCGATCGCGTAGACCTTGCCCTTGAGCGGAATGCCATTGCCATCAAGGTAACCACGGATCCACGGCCCGAGCCGAGGATGCTCGACCAGCCACTGGTAAAAGCGCGGGGAGCTGCGCGCAAAACAGGCCGCCGCGAGCAGGAGGAAAGGGGTGGTGGGCAGGACCGGCAGGAAGATGCCGATCACCCCCAATGCCACGCTGAGCCAGCCGACGGCCAGCAGGATGTAGCGCAACATCAGGGGGCGGTTGCCTATGGGATTGTCCATAGGCCGGGTCTTAGTGGTGACGTGGCTTGAGGATCGCCGGTTTTTCGTCGGGTGCCTGGCACAGCAGGTACAGCGCAGTCAGGGCTTCGGGGATCTGCACGATCATGTCATCCATCAAGTTGGCGTCCTTGGCGATGTCTTCGAACTCTGGCTGTTCGTCGAACAGGCCGGAGCCGACCATGATCGGCAGGAGCATTTCGCTGACTTCTTCTTCGGCGGTTTCGAACCAGGCCGCTTCGCGCAGGAACACGCCTTCCATGAAGCCGATGCACCAGCCGCGCAGATCCGAGTCGTCCGGCTCGTCACCCAAGTCCAGTTCGCAAGGCAGTTCGAATTCTTCATCCGAGGCCAGTTGACGGGCGATGTGGGCTTTGAGGCCGATCAGCGTGGCTTCGATTTCGGCGCGCTGGGCTTCGTCGCTGTAGTGCGGCTCTTCGGCGAACAGCGCGTCGATCCACTCGCGCTCCGGGACGTCTTCGGAGCAGATCGACAGCGCGGTCAGGTAACCGTGGGCGGCGACGTAATCCAGCGCCTCGTCGTGCAGCTCGTCGGCGTCGAGGAAGACTTGCAGGCGGGTCAGTTGCTCAGCGAAGGACATTACGGGGCTACCTTGGGGAATAAACAATGCGGGAATTCTAGGCCTTCTTGCGCGCTCTAGCCAGCCGCATGGCAGATTTGGCCCAATTACGCGACGCACGAATAACCCTGTGGGAGCGAGCCTGCTCGCGAAGAGGCCGGTACAGGCGACAGATAGCCCGGACTGGTCTTTACTCTGAAGCGCGAAACCTC
>NZ_JABWQS010000094.1:0-1397 GCF_014268545.1 Pseudomonas sp. SWRI81 | reverse complement strand
CTGTGGGAGCTGGCTTGCCAGCGAAGGCGGCCTGACAGCCGACCTGTTTCTTGCAGATGTACACCGCCCCAAACTGTGGGAGCGAGCCCGCTCGCGAAGGCGGCTTCGGATTACTGCTGCGTCAATTCCGTCGCGCACAAAAAAGCCACCCCGCGGTGGCTTCTCTGGCAGCTTGCAGGCTTAGTCGTAAATCACTTTCTTCTTCCAGTCCGCATCCGCTTCGACATCTTTCAGACCGGCAGTCAGTTGATTCTCTTCGCCTTCAACCGGCGCAATTTTGTCCATGACCTGGGCATTGGCGCGGGCCAGCAGTTTTTCCAGGTATTGCAGTTGTTCGGCGTAGATCTGCGGATCCTGTTGTTTGCGCAGGTATTGCACGCCGCGTTCGAAGGCGAGGCGGGCCTGGCCGGGCTGGTTTTGTTGCAGGGATTGCTGGCCGAGGTTGTTGAAGAATTCGATGTGCAGCAGCACCAGAATATGCCGGACTTCACGGACCCAGTGCTTGGCTTCGTTCGGGGGCAGGAAGCCGTCGTGGGCGGCGCGGGTGATTTGGCCGTGGAGGGCTTCGAGCAGGAAGCGCACGTCTTTGGCTTTGGCTTCGGTCATGATCGGTGCTGGTGGATTGTTGACCGGTATCGATTCGCCCTGGGCGACCAGTGCGCTCAGTTCGCTGATGCGTGCCTTGGTGGTCGCACTGGTTTTCTCCAGATTCAGCAGGCGCTGGCAGACGTTCAGTTCCAGTCGGGTCAGCAGCAGCTTGAGCGCCGGGGTCATGAATTGGCCGGGGAATGTCTCGGTCAGTTCGCCGCAACGGCGCAGGCGGTCGTTGAGTTCGACTTTGGTGCGGGCCTTCTCCAGTTTGTTGTTTTCCACCACATGGTTCATGTAGCCAATGGCGATCAGAATTGCGATCCCGGCTACAACTAGCAGGGTGATCATGAGTGGTGTCACCGGTAAGACCTCTTTATAGGGTTCGCATGCGAGTGTAGTGGCTGGGCAATGGGGCGCCTAGCGCCGCTCGACGAGTCGGAGCAGCTGCTGCAATCTGTATCGGCCGCGTCCTGCTTATATGAATGCTGGCGCTTGATGTGCAGATTGCCATCACTGTGCGGTGGACTATAACGCCTTGGCGTGTGGCGGAATATAGGCGTCAGGATTCAGACGACGGAAAAGCCTTACGCGGCCCGGAAAGCAGGTCGAAGTCATTGATTTAAATAAATTTATATCAGGGGGTTGACGACCTCTCAATCCATCCATAGAATGCGCGCCACTTGCAGCGTAAAGCACACAGCGAAACGCGGCAGGGAGTGAATGTTGTAGTGTGTCCCCTTCGTCTAGTGGCCTAGGACACCGCCCTTTCACGGCGGTAACAGGGGTTCGAGTCCCCTAGGGGACGC
>NZ_JABWQS010000093.1:0-1599 GCF_014268545.1 Pseudomonas sp. SWRI81 | reverse complement strand
CAGACTGTGTGAAAACGCAATCTGCCCCGGTTAAATACAAATGCCCCGACTTGTCGGGGCATTTGTATTTCTGAAAACTGAAAATAAAGGGCCTCTCAGCCCATCAGCATCATCAACTTTTGCGCTCCCAGCACCTGAATAGCCCTTTTCAAGTTGTAGGCCTGTACCGCAAGCGCCATTTCTGCGCGAGTGCCCTTCAACTGGCGCAGCAAAAACCGTCCGTTGCCAAAGATCCATCGTTTCAGATTGCCGAAGGGATGCTCGACGATGGATCGGCGATTGACCATCATTTCTGGATGGGCCTTCATTCGCCGTTCCATTCGCTCAAACGCCGCTTCGTGGGCGTGGCGCGTCAGATATCGGCGCTCGGCCTTGGTGCAGCAGCTTTTGAGCGGGCAACTTCGGCAGTCGCTGATAGCCGCCTGATAGATCCGGTCGTCCTTGCTCAGTTGTTTGAGTGTCAGTTGGTTACCGGCGGGGCACTGATATTGATCGTTGTCGGAGTCGTAAATGAATTCGGTTCGATCAAAGTACTGCTCTTCGCCACCGGTGGTGTTGATGGCCCGATTCGGTGGCACAAACGCCGTGATGCCGGCATCTTCACAACCCTGAAACTGGGCGCCATTGGAGTAGCCCGCATCCGCCGTGACGCAGAGTTCGGATTGATGCAGCTCCTCTTTGGCCGCTTTGGCCATCGGTTCGAGCTGGCGATTGTCAGTGCCTTCCTGAGTGACTTCGTGGTGCAGAATCAGGCAATGTTTGGCATCCACCGCACTTTGAATGTTGTAGGCCACGAGCGGTCCGGACGCTGTTCGCATTTTTCGCGCATCGGGCTCGCCCACAACGTGCTGAACCAGGCCTTGAGCTTGCATCAGCACTTGGCAGGTCTGGTTATTGGCCTTTTTTACCTGCAACTCCGCCAGCGCTGCCTGCACTGCTGAACGGTCGATCGACTCGCCTTCTTCGTCACGATCCGCTTCATCGAGCTGCGCCAGGTAGCGCGCAATTTTCTTGTCGAGCGCCGCTTCGCGGTGCTGGAGTTTTTTTGGTGTCAGGTGTTTGCGGCTAGCAGCCACCGCCTGAAATTTGCTGCCATCGATGGCCACCAGCTCGCCGGCAATCAGACCAGCCTGTCGGCAAAATCGAACAAAGGCTCGGCAGGTCGCGGTAAACGCAGCACTGTTGTCGCGGCGAAAATCAGCAATGGTTTTGAAGTCAGGCGCTAGTCGGCCCAACAGCCACATGACCTCGACGTTGCGCTGGCACTCAGCCTCAAGTCGCCGTGAGGAGCGAATGCGCTGGAAATAGCCGTACATATAGAGCTTGAGCAAATCGGCGGGATCGTATGAAGGACGTCCGGTGGCCTTGGGTCTGGCTTTATCGAAACCCAACTGCTCAAAGTCCAGAAGAGAAATGTAGGCCTCGATTACCCGCACCAGATGGTCATCGGGAATGAGTTCATCCAGCGAGAGCGGAAACAGCGCGCTCTGGGAGCGGTTTTCACCCTGGATATAGCGCATAAGAAAAATGCCCGTATCTTGCGATACGGGCATTTTCTTTAACCGGCCAGCAGAATGCTAGGTTTTCACACAGTCTGAT
>NZ_JABWQS010000092.1:0-1662 GCF_014268545.1 Pseudomonas sp. SWRI81 | reverse complement strand
CCCCCGGTGTCAGGATAGTTGTCGCCTCTGCGAATTCTTAAACGCATTCCGGGGGCGGCAAGAGTATGGTCATGTCCTTCTACTCACCAGAACGAAAAGCCTCGCTGCTGAAAATGATGCTCCCGCCTCTGAGTCTCTCTGCAAAAGAGGTCTCGCGACGTGAAGGGTGCAGCGATGTTTCTCTCTATCAATGGCGCAAGCAAGCTGCAGCCCAAGGAACTCAATTGCCTGAAACCAAGCAACCGGCGGAGAATTGGTCAGCCGAATCCAAACTGACGGTGATCATCGAAACATCCTCTCTGTCGGAACTGGAAATGGGCGAATACTGCCGCCGCAAGGGTATTTTCCCTGAGCAAATTGCTGCCTGGCGTAACGCGTTTATCACCAACAGCTCTAATCAGCCGACGGTCAAAAAAGCAGATGCCGGACAAGCGCGCGAGGACAAGAATCGCATCCGTGTGCTGGAGCGTGAGCTGCGCCGTAAAGACGCGGCGTTGGCTGAGACAGCGGCGTTGTTGGTACTGCGAAAAAAGCTCAATGCCTACTGGGGGAGCGACGACGAGGGCAACTGACCTTGTTGCCAGAACGGTATTTACTCGTGAGTTGGCTCAATGAAGCGATTACGGCGGGCGCCCGTAAGGCGCCTGCTTGTCAGGAAGTGGGCATCTCCCTCAGGACTTTGCAGCGCTGGAGCTTGACCCACGAAATCCTTGCCGATGGGCGCACTACAACGCTCAGGGCAACACCCAGAAATGCGCTCAGCGAGCTGGAGCGTCAAGGCATCGTGACGTTGTGCAGCAGCAAGGCTTATGCGCATCTGCCTCCAAGCCAGATCGTGCCGCTGCTGGCTGATGAGGGGCGTTATCTGGCCTCAGAAGCTACTTTTTACCGGGTACTGCACGCGGCAGGCCAGCAACAGCACCGTTCTCGGGCCAAACAGCCGCAGCACCGGGCAGCCCCCACGACGTATGCCGCGACGTCAGCCAATCAGGTCTGGTCATGGGATATCACCTATCTGCCCTCGCCGGTTCGCGGACAGTTTTACTACCTCTACTTGATTGAGGATATTTACAGTCGCAAAGCCGTGGGTTGGGAGGTCTACGAGGCAGAAAGCGGGGAAAAAGCAGCGGCGTTACTGCAACGAAGCGTGACCCAGGAACAGTGCTGGCGCCAACCGCTGGTGCTTCACTCGGATAATGGAGCCCCCATGAAATCGGTGACGCTACTGTCCAAAATGCACGATTTGGGTATCACTCCTTCGCGTGGACGACCACGCGTGAGCAACGACAATCCCTACTCGGAGTCGTTGTTCAGAACGCTGAAATACTGTCCGCAGTGGCCAGTGAATGGGTTTGGAAGTCTGGACGTAGCGCGGGCCTGGGTCAGGGATTTTATGACCTGGTACAACACTGTGCATCGCCATAGCCGAATCCGCTTTGTCACACCGACCCAGCGGCATGACGGCAAGGACAGGGAAACACTTGCCCGCCGTCATGATGTTTACCGACTTGCTCGAGAAAGAAAACCTGAACGATGGTCCGCTGAAACACGCAACTGGAGCCCGATCGGAACGGTATATCTAAACCCTGAAAGGGAACTCAGCGTGACCGTGAAAGTGGCATAGCAACATCGCTGACGCGACAACTACCTTGAAAAACGCCG
>NZ_JABWQS010000090.1:0-1827 GCF_014268545.1 Pseudomonas sp. SWRI81 | reverse complement strand
GCCCTGATGAAAAACCAGAGCGAATATCAATCGAAAGGGGCAGTTATCGCTTGAGGACAACCATAGAATCTCCCACACAGATCTTCACTGCTAGCAGTTATTGCGGCCGACATAGCTCAACTGTGGGAGCGAGCTTGCTCGCGAAGAGGCCAATACGGCCACCGACTGATTCAGCCGGCCGATATCACTGCGGCAACTCCAGATTACCCAGCACCCGGTTCACCGCCAGTTCGCCGAGCATGATCAGTTGCGCAATGCCCAGTAACGTTCGGCGCTGCGACACGGGTACCAGCCCGGCAAAGTCCTGGGCGATGGTCTTGGCCGAAGCAAGCGATTCGCAGGCACTGGCCAGCAGGTCTTCGTTTTTGAGGTCGGCAGTCACGGCATACATCGCGCGGGTTCTACGCGGCGGTGGGATGGGGCCGGGCGGGCAGAAATAGTGGTCGAGCGCGCGGTCGGCGGCTTCGTGGAGTTTTTTTGAATCGAGGGATTCGTAGGGGGAGGTGGGATCGGATTCGGGTGGGTTGGGTGTGGGTTTGATCATGGTTAGGCCTCTAGAGTAGTGAAGCTGCCACCGTTCGCTGCTAACGAAGGAGTGGCTAGCAGACCAGGACTCTAGAACCCGGCGCACCGAAGCGCCCCACGCAAAGCCGCCATAACGATAGCGGACCTTGTGCGTCTAGAGATAACTCGAGCTGCTAAACCCGATCGCTGGAAAATCATCGACCGACCCACAATAGAACCCGCCCCCAATGTGCGCAAGCCGGCGTATTCTGGCGTAGCTGTAGGTAATGGCGTAAGGATGTGTAGCCTTGGAGGCGTGTCTGAAGGTGCCTTTTAAACAAAGGAGTTTAAAAAAGGTAAAGATCGGGCGGCAGTCGAGGTAAAACGTAGTTTGTCCCTGACGGATCGAAAAAAACCGTGGTTTAATCCGAAAAATGGAGCGCGCACTTTGGCCCCGTTTATCTCCACTGATTGTCATGAATTGAACCTCAACGAAAAAGCCGTGCTGCTGATTTTTCCTGCATAAAACGAAATTTGGAAGAACCCTCAGGAACTATCCCTGAGGGTGTTTTAATTCAGCGGATAAGGAACCATAACCTGGTCTTGCCTGTACCCCGATCTAAGTTAGGATATGCGTCCAGCCTGCCCCAATGTTATAACTTTGGTCGGTCGTAACGCTTCTCCAGAAAGCGGGCCCCTCATCCATTTCGATGTAAAAAACAAGGAATCTGTTGACAGCATAGCTCTGAGTACTAAACCCGTCACAGGGTTGGTTGATCGCTGGAAAAGCGTCGGTAAAAGATGCAAACATTTCGTCGGTTAAAGGACTGAGCGAATTAGCCTCGCGCCATGCGTGGGCTTCGGCGGGCAACATTCTTTCGGGTGTGGTTTGAATAACCCGTACCCCTTCCACTGTCACTTTAATTCGTTTTTGCTGCCCGCTCACGTCTGATACGGTAATGTAAGTTGTACCGTTCCCGGCGCCTTGAATCCGACCAATACCTTGCTCCAGTACTGTAGCGATTCGGTCGTTGTCTGAGACGTAGGTATACGGTGGAGTTCCTTGGTCAGGATATCGATCTGCAAAATCACCAGGGTGTAGAGACGGTACTGTGACAAAGAACGGATTATGAAAAACCCACTTTGGTCCGGATAGAAATACGTCACGATCGTCGATAATTAATTGGGGGGCAGCCCTCACTGTATAAGTCTGTTCTGGGAAAACCACTGCCTCACTCTCGTTCTGGCTACCCCCAAGCCCTGCCTTGAATATCACCGTCAACTCGCTGCCGTCTTGCAGATTCTGCAGATCGGCAAGCGGAA
>NZ_JABWQS010000009.1:0-167576 GCF_014268545.1 Pseudomonas sp. SWRI81 | reverse complement strand
CGATGTCGGTCTATCAGTCACATCTTGTTAGCTGACACAACGCCATCGCGAGCAGGCTCACTCCTACAAGGGAACTGTGTGGGGGGCGGGAGGCTGGGTTAAGATGCCCACCACCCAAAAACAACAAGGCTCACCTCGCTCCATGGCGGAAAAAGACACCATTGCCATCCAACTGGTGCGCGAAGCGCTGCTGCAAAGCTGTGCGCCGGGCGCGGCCACGGAAGAGGCGTTGAACAAGGTTGGCATCGATCCGGCGCTACTGATGACGGATCAGGGCAGGGTGCCGGCCTCGCAGTACGCCAGGCTCTGGCGTCTGCTGGCCCGGCGCGGCGATGACGAATTCTTCGGCATGGACCCGCGCAAGCTCAAGTCCGGCAGCCTGGCCTTTCTGTGCCGCAGCGCGATGGCGCAACCGACGTTGGCGGCGGGTCTGGAGAACGGCTTGAGTTTTTTGTCGTTGATGCTTGAACGGCTGCCGGCGCAACTGGTGCGTCAGCAGAGCCTCGCCGAAATCGTCCTGCTCGAAGACGACGCAGACCCGCGCCGCGCCTTCACTTATTTCACTTATTGGATGATCGTCCACGGCGTCGCCTGTTGGCTGGCGGGGCGCCGGATACCGATTCTGGCAATTGAGCTGCGTTGCGCGGAGCCGGCGTTCATCGATGACTACCAGGTGATGTTCTCCGACAACCTGCGCTTCGACCGCCCGCGCACACGGATGATTTTTTCCGCCGATTGCCTCGATCTGCCGATCAAGCGCAGTGCCGAAGAACTGAAACGCTTCCTGGCTCACGCCCCGGCCAACATTCTGGTGAAGTACCGCGACCCGCAAAGCCTCGCCAGTCGGATCAAGCACGATCTACGGCAACTGCCAGCCGAACAGTGGCCGGAAACCGAGGCACTGGCCCAGCAACTGTGCATGTCCGCCTCGACCCTGCGCCGGCGCCTGGCCGAAGAGGGGCAGACCTATCAAGGCCTCAAGGACAGCGTGCGCAAGGAGTTGGCGATTACCTGGCTGGCTGAGCCTTCGATCAGTTTTGTCGAGATTGCCAGTCGCCTGGGCTTTGCGGATGCGAGTTCGTTCTATAAGGCGTTTCGCAAGTGGTCGGGGTCGAACCCTGGACACTACCGGACGTTGATTCTCAACGAAGTCGTCTGACCCGAACTTCCAGGCGCTTATATCGGCCCTTTCGCGAGCAGGCTCGCTCCCACACTTTTGGAATGCATTCTCTGTGGGAGCGAGCCTGCTCGCGAAAGCGTCCGACCCGGCGACACATTTCCCAAGCCTTGGCCAAACCAGTCAGCCACTTTGATAGCTTTGACCATTGCCGCCCAAGCCCCGCAGCGCGACTATTCCCCTGTTGTTTACGGTTCCCAGCCTAATAAAAACACCGAGGGATTCTGGCAATGCGCGATTACCTGTCTGCCACCGCACAGTTCAATTATCAGCACACCGTGGAGGCCGCGCTCAGCGGTACGCTTGAGGCGCTCAACGCCTGTGTCGAATGTTGCGATCGCCATGCCTTGCCCGGGCGCATTGCGCTGTTCTGGGAAGGTCGTGACGGCGCCAGCGCGACGTACACGTTCAGCGATCTGCAGGACCAGGCCGCGCGTTTCGCCAATTTCCTTCTCGCCCAGGGTGTGCGCAAGGGCGACCGGGTCGCCGGTTTGCTGCCGCGCAATATCGAACTGCTCATCACGGTGTTCGCCACTTGGCGCATTGGCGCGGTGTATCAGCCGTTGTTTACCGCATTCGGCCCCAAAGCCCTCGAACATCGCCTGAACAGCTCCGGGGCGAAAGTCGTGGTCACTGACGCGGTCAACCGGTCGAAACTCGCCGAAGTTGCCGACTGCCCGACCATCGTTACGGTCGGCGGCAGCAAAGGCCAGGGCATCGTGCGCGGCGATTTCAGTTTCTGGGCCGAACTGGGCAATCACTCGAACATCTGCGAACCGGTACTGCTCAATGGCGAAGACCCGTTCCTGCTGATGTTCACCTCGGGCACCACCGGGCCGTCGAAAGCGCTGTCGGTGCCGCTCAAGGCTATCGTTGCATTTCAGAGTTACACCCGCGATGCGGTGGACCTGCGCCCCGAAGATGCCTTCTGGAACGTGGCCGATCCGGGTTGGGCCTACGGCATCTATTTCGGCGTCACCGGGCCGCTGGCGATGGGGCACCCGATCACGTTCTACGACGGGCCGTTCACCCTTGAAAGCACCTGCCGGGTGATCAACAAGTACGGCATCACCAACCTCACCGGATCGCCGACGGCGTACCGTTTGCTGATTGCCGGCGGTGACACGTTCGCCAAGTCGGTCAAAGGCAAACTGCGCGTCGTCAGCAGCGCTGGCGAGCCGCTGAACCCGGAAGTCATCCGCTGGTTCGCCGACAACCTCGACGTGGTCATTCATGATCATTACGGCCAGACCGAGCTGGGCATGGTGCTGTGCAATCACCATGGCCTCGATCACCCGGTGCACATCGGCGCCGCCGGCTTCGCCTCGCCGGGCCATCGCATTGTTGTGCTGGACGAGCACTACAACGAGCTTGGGGCCGGACAGCCGGGCATCCTCGCCATTGACCGTGGGCAATCACCGATGTGCTGGTTCGGCGGTTACGAAGGCGCACCGACCAAGGCCTTCGTCGGCAATTACTACCTGAGCGGCGACACCGTGGAATGGAACCCGGACGGCAGCATCAGTTTTGTCGGTCGAAGCGATGATGTGATTACCACCTCCGGCTATCGCGTCGGCCCGTTCGACGTCGAAAGCGCGCTGATCGAACACCCGGCCGTGGTCGAAGCGGCGGTGGTCGGCAAACCCGACCCGGAGCGCACCGAACTGGTCAAAGCCTTTGTCGTGTTGAGTGCGCAATATCGCGCGGCGCCGGAGCTGGCCGAAGAACTGCGCCAGCACGTGCGCAAGCGCCTGGCCGCGCATTCCTACCCGCGTGAAATCGAATTTGTCAGCGAATTGCCCAAGACCCCCAGTGGCAAATTGCAGCGCTTTATCTTGCGCAACCAGGAAATCGCCAAGGCTCAAGAGGCCGCGGCGCACAACGTTTCAGCTTGAATCCAAGGGAACACCGACATGCAGATCGACAACAAGGTTTTTATCGTCACCGGCGGCGCTTCTGGCCTCGGCGCCGCCACGGCTGAGCTGCTGGTGAACGCCGGTGCCAAGGTGATGCTCGTGGACATGAATGCCGAAGCGCTTGCCGCTCAAGCCCAGCGCCTGGGTGCGCAAAGCGTCGTCGCGGACATCAGCAACGAAGCCGCGGCCGAGGCTGCTGTGCAGGCGACCGTCGCCGCGTTTGGCAGCCTCAACGGTCTGGTCAACTGCGCCGGCATCGTCCGGGGCGAGAAGATCCTTGGCAAGAACGGCCCGCATGCGCTGGCCAGTTTCGCCCAGGTCATCAACGTCAACCTGGTCGGCAGTTTCAACATGCTGCGCCTGGCGGCTGCGGCCATTGCAGAAAGCGAAGCCAATGCCGACGGCGAACGCGGCGTGATCATCAACACCGCCTCGGTCGCCGCGTTCGACGGGCAGATTGGCCAAGCCGCGTATTCGGCATCGAAAGGCGCGATTGCCAGCCTGACCCTGCCGGCCGCCCGTGAGCTGGCGCGTTTCGGCATTCGCGTAATGACCATTGCACCGGGCATTTTCGAAACCCCGATGATGGCCGGCATGACCCCCGAAGTGCGCGACTCGCTGGCCGCCGGCGTGCCGTTCCCGCCGCGCCTGGGCAAGCCGGCCGAGTACGCCGCGCTGGTGCGGCACATCATCGAAAACAGCATGCTTAATGGCGAGGTGATCCGTCTCGACGGCGCCTTGCGCATGGCGGCCAAGTAAGGAGGAACCATCATGACTGTTTCCAACGATCCGATTGTTATCGTCAGTGCCGTGCGCACGCCAATGGGCGGCTTTCAGGGCGAGCTGAAAAGCCTCACCGCTCCACAACTCGGCGCCGCCGCGATCAAGGCCGCGGTTGAACGCGCCGGTGTCGCCAGCGATGCGGTTGATGAAGTGCTGTTCGGTTGCGTCTTGCCCGCCGGCCTCGGTCAGGCTCCGGCACGTCAGGCCGCGCTGGGCGCCGGGCTGGATAAATCCACCCGCTGCACCACCG
Source organism: Pseudomonas sp. SWRI81 (assembly GCF_014268545.1). Classification (NCBI taxonomy): domain Bacteria; kingdom Pseudomonadati; phylum Pseudomonadota; class Gammaproteobacteria; order Pseudomonadales; family Pseudomonadaceae; genus Pseudomonas; species Pseudomonas sp. SWRI81. The sequence goes on along the minus strand of NZ_JABWQS010000009.1, from coordinate 163,450 downwards.
TCAACAAGATGTGCGGCTCGGGCATGCAAACCACCATCATGGCCCACGACATGCTGCTCGCGGGCAGTGCCGACGTGGTCATCGCCGGCGGTATGGAGAGCATGTCCAACTCGCCGTACTTGCTGGATCGTGCCCGCGCCGGTTATCGCATGGGCCATGGCCGTGTACTCGACTCGATGTTCCTCGACGGCCTCGAAGACGCCTATGACAAAGGACGCTTGATGGGCACCTTCGCCGAGGATTGCGCCGAGACCAATGGCTTCAGCCGCGAAGCGCAGGACGCCTTCGCCATCGCCTCGACCACCCGCGCACAGCAGGCGATCAAGGATGGCAGCTTCCAGGACGAAATCGTCCCGCTGACCGTGACCGTCGGCAAAGAACAGGTGCTGATCAGTCACGACGAGCAGCCGCCGAAAGCCAAACTCGACAAAGTCGCCTCGCTGAAACCGGCCTTCCGCGAAGGCGGCACGGTGACGGCGGCGAACTCCAGTTCGATCTCCGATGGCGCTGCTGCGCTGGTGCTGATGCGCCAGTCTCACGCGCAGCAACTGGGCCTCACACCACTGGCTGTGATTCATGGTCATGCGGCGTTCGCCGACACGCCGGGGCTGTTTCCGACCGCGCCGATCGGCGCGATCAAAACCCTGCTGAAACGGACTGGATGGGCGCTGGATCAGGTTGATCTGTTCGAAGTCAACGAAGCGTTTGCCGTGGTCGGCATGGCGGCGATGACGCATCTGCAGATCCCGCACGACAAGCTCAATGTGCACGGCGGCGCCTGTGCGCTGGGCCACCCGATCGGTGCGTCGGGCGCGCGGATTCTGGTGACGCTGCTGGCGGCGCTGCGGCAGAAACAGCTCAAACGCGGGATTGCGGCCATCTGCATCGGCGGCGGCGAAGCCACGGCCATGGCTGTGGAATGCCTCTATTGAGGTAAACAACAATCCCTGTGGGAGCGAGCTTGCTCGCGAAGGCGTTCTGTCAGCCAACATTAGGGTTGAATGACACACCGCCTTCGCGAGCAAGCTCGCTCCCACAGGGGTTCTTTGTGGTAACCCGGATTTAAGGATTCACCATGATTCCCAACCAAGACCAACAACAGATCCGTGACATGGCCCGGCAGTTTGCCGGGGAGCGTCTCAAGCCGTTCGCCGCCGAGTGGGATCGCGAGCACCGGTTCCCCAGAGAAGCCATCTCTGAGATGGCTGAACTGGGCTTCTTCGGCATGCTCGTGCCGGAGCAGTGGGGTGGCTGCGACACCGGCTATCTGGCCTACGCCATGGCTCTGGAGGAAATCGCCGCCGGCGATGGCGCCTGCTCGACGATCATGAGCGTGCACAACTCGGTCGGTTGCGTGCCGATTCTCAAGTTCGGCAACGACGATCAACGCGAGCGATTCCTCAAACCGCTGGCCAGCGGCGCGATGCTCGGCGCCTTTGCCCTGACCGAGCCGCAGGCCGGTTCTGACGCCAGCAGCCTGAAAACCCGCGCACGCCTGGAAGGCGATCACTACGTGCTCAATGGCTGCAAACAGTTCATCACTTCCGGGCAGAATGCCGGTGTGGTGATTGTGTTTGCCGTGACCGATCCGAGCGCCGGCAAGCGCGGCATCAGCGCGTTTATCGTGCCGACCGACTCGCCGGGCTATAAGGTCGCAAGGGTCGAAGACAAACTCGGCCAGCACGCTTCAGACACTTGCCAGATTCTCTTTGAGGACGTCAAAGTCCCGGTAGCCAATCGGCTGGGCGAGGAGGGCGAGGGCTATAAAATCGCCCTGGCGAATCTTGAGGGCGGCCGCGTCGGTATTGCTTCCCAGGCCGTCGGCATGGCGCGCGCCGCGTTCGAAGCGGCGCGTGATTACGCCCGCGAGCGCGACACCTTCGGCAAGCCGATCATCGAACATCAGGCCGTTGCGTTCCGCCTCGCCGACATGGCCACGCAAATCGCCGTGGCCCGGCAGATGGTGCATTACGCTGCGGCCCTGCGCGACAGCGGTCAGCCGGCGCTGGTGGAGGCGTCGATGGCCAAACTGTTTGCTTCGGAAATGGCCGAAAAGGTCTGCTCCATGGCCTTGCAAACCCTCGGCGGTTACGGTTACCTCAACGACTTCCCGCTGGAACGCATTTACCGCGATGTGCGTGTCTGCCAGATCTACGAAGGCACCAGCGACATTCAACGCATGGTCATTTCGCGCAATCTCTGACAAGGAATTTTATTCATGACTTACGAAACGATCCTCCTGGAAATCCGCGACCGCGTTGGCCTGATTACCCTCAACCGGCCCCAGGCGCTGAATGCCTTGAACGCGCAACTGGTCAGCGAAGTGAACCACGCCCTCGACGCGCTGGAAGCCGACGCGAACATTGGCTGCATCGTCCTCACGGGGTCGAAAAAAGCCTTTGCCGCCGGTGCCGACATCAAGGAAATGGCCGAGCTGACCTATCCGCAGATCTACATGGACGATCTGTTCAGCGACAGCGATCGCGTCGCCAACCGACGCAAGCCGATCATCGCCGCGGTCAACGGCTTTGCTCTTGGCGGGGGGTGTGAACTGGCGCTGATGTGCGACTTCATTCTGGCCGGCGACAACGCCAGATTCGGCCAACCGGAAATCAACCTTGGCGTCCTTCCGGGCATGGGCGGCACCCAGCGCCTGACCCGCGCCGTGGGCAAGGCCAAAGCCATGGACATGTGCCTGAGCGGGCGCATGATCGATGCCGTGGAAGCCGAGCGTTGCGGCATCGTCGCGCGCATCGTGCCGAGCGATGAATTGCTGGCAGAAGCGCTGAAGGTTGCGGCGGTGATTGCCAGCAAGTCACTGCCGATTGCGATGATGATCAAGGAAAGCGTCAACCGCGCTTTTGAAGTGAACCTGACTGAAGGCGTACGCTTCGAGCGCCGGGTGTTCCATGCGGCGTTTGCCACCCAGGATCAGAAGGAAGGGATGGCCGCGTTTGTCGGTAAGCGCGATCCGGTGTTCCGGGGCAAGTGATGCAGCGTCCGGGCTGACGCCTTCGCGAGCAGGCTCGCTCCCACAAGGTTATGCGAGTACTCGCAGCATTTGTGGACAACAAAGCCACTGAGGGACCAGGCCTGCTCCCTCTGGTTTTTTGGCTGTCAGCAGGTCCTGTGAACACTGGAAACCACTGTGGGAGCGGGCTTGCTCGCGAATGCGATCTGTCAGCCAGAGCAGTGCTGACTGACCCACTGCCTTCGGGAGCAAGCCCCCTCCCACATTGAATCTGCGCTGCACACACGTTCCCTGTAGGAGTGAGCCTGCTCGCGATGGCGGTTTGTCAGTCACTCTATCTGCTGACTGACCCACTGCCTTCGGGAGCAAACCCCCTCCCACATTGAACCTGCGCTGCACACACACATTCCTTGTGGGAGCGAGCCTGCTCGCGAAGCTTTTAGAGCTGATAGTTCTTCAGATCGCGCGCAATCACCATTCGCTGTATCTCGCTCGACCCCTCATAAATCTGGGTAATCCGCGCATCGCGGTAGTACTTCTCGACCGGGTAATCTTCGAGATAGCCGTAGCCGCCATGAATCTGGATCGCCGAAGAGCACACTTTCTCGGCCATTTCCGAAGCAAACAGCTTGGCCTGCGACGCCTCGGACAGGCAGGGTTTGCCCGCCGTGCGCAACCGCGCCGCATGCAGAATCATCAACCGGGCTGCGTTGATTTGCATGTGCATGTCCGCCAGCAGATTAGCGATGCTCTGGTGCTCGATGATCGGTTTGTCGAACTGCACCCGGTCTTTCGAATACGCCAGCGCCGCTTCGAACGCCGCCCGGGCGATGCCCAGCGCTTGCGCGGCGATGCCGATACGGCCGCCTTCAAGGTTGGACAGGGCAATCGCCAGCCCCTTGCCGCGCTCACCCAGCAGATTTGCTTCAGGAATGGCGCAGTTATTGAGCGTCACCGCGCAGGTATCGGACGCGCGGATACCCATTTTGTGCTCAGTGCGGTCGACGATGAATCCCGGTGTGTCGGTCGGCACCAGAAACGCCGAGAGGCCTTTCTTGCCCAGGTCCGGATCGGTCACGGCGAATATGATCGCCAGTTTCGCCCGCTTGCCGTTGCTGACAAATTGCTTGGCGCCGTTGATCACCCATTGGCCGTCACGCAATTCAGCGCGGGTGCGCAGGTTGTGTGCTTCGGAACCCGCTTGCGGTTCGGTCAGGCAGAAGCAACCAATGGTTTCACCGCTGGCCAGCGATGCCAGCCAGGTCTGTTTTTGTGCTTCGCTGCCGTAGTTGAGCACCGGACCGCAGCCGACCGAGTTATGGATGCTCATGAACGCGCCCGTCGCCCCGTCGCCGGCAGAAATCTCTTCCACGGCCAGTGCGTAAGCGACGTAATCCATGTAAGTGCCGCCCCATTCTTCAGGCACCACCATGCCGAGCAGGCCCAGCTCGCCCATTTTCGCAACCAGGGCGTCGTCGATCCAGCCGGCCTTTTCCCAGGCTTGCGCGTGGGGGGCGATTTCGCCGCGGGCAAAGTCCCGGGCCATGTCGCGGATCATCACTTGTTCTTCAGTCAGTTCGAGATCGTGCATGGCTCAGTTCCCGCTTTCATCAAAACCGTGGAAGAAACTCGCAACCTTCGCCGCGTCCAGCCCTGCGAGGGTTGGCGGGTTCCAGCGAGGTGACTTGTCCTTGTCGATCAGCAGCGCGCGGACGCCTTCAATCAAGTCGCCACGGGCGAACCACTGGCGATCCAGATGCAGTTCAAGGGCGAAGCAGTGTTCCAGGCTCAAGTGGCGACCGCGACGGAGCATTTCCAGCGTCACCGCCATGGCCAGCGGCGAGCGGGTTTCGAGCAGATCGGCCGTGGCGGTGGCCCATTCATGGCTGTCGGCGACAGTCACGGCACGCAGTTGCTCGACCATGCTTGGCACGTCGGGCAAGGCGAAAAAGTGGTCGATGACCGGGCGCAGCGTTTGCAGCGGCGCATCAGGCAGGGTCTGCACGGCGTGTTTTGCCAGCAGGTTCTGCAGGGCCTTGAGCGGCGTGTCCTGCCACTCCATCTGGTCGAGTTTCTCGTCGAGCAGCGACAGTTTGCTGCTGTACAGGTACCAGTCGGCCAGCCCGCAGTACAACGCATCGGCTGCACGAATCTGCACGCCGCTGACACCCAGGTAAATCCCCAGTTCGCCGGGAATGCGCGAGAGAAAATAGCTGCCGCCGACATCCGGGAAATAGCCGATGGCGACTTCCGGCATCGCCAGACGACTTTTCTCGGTGACCACCCGCAGGTCGGCGCCTTGCACCAGACCCATGCCGCCGCCGAGGACGAAACCGTCCATCAAGGCCAGCACCGGTTTGCGGTAGTGATGAAGGGTCAGGTCGAGGGCGTATTCCTCGACGAAGAAATCTTCGTGCAGGGTGTCGCCACTGTTGTAACTGTCGTACAGCGATCGAATATCGCCACCGGCACAGAACGCTTTCTCGCCGGCACCGCGCAGGACCACCGCGTTGACATCGGCGTCCGTCGCCCAAGCGTCGAGCTGGCGCTGTAGCTGGCGCACCATGTCGAGGGTGATGGCGTTGAGGCCGGCGGGGCGATTGAGGGTCAGGTGCCCGATGTGGTTGCGCACCTCGGCCAGCACTTCGTTTTGCGTGGCATCCATGGACGGGGTCCGCGGGGATGAAGCCTGAGCTGTCATCAGTAACTCCCTGCTTTTATTGTCTTTATTCGAGAAGCTCGCGCGCGAGCGTTAACGGATCCTAACAGTGCAAATTTGCCTTGTACAATGTGGATATGTGCAGGGGGAGTCTGCATTTTTATCTTATGGTTGCGGTCTGGGTAGGAGCTGCCGAAGGCTGCGATCTTTTGATCTTGATCTTGATCTTGATCTTTAAGAGCAAGATCAAAAGATCGCAGCCTCGTTGCACTCGTCAGCTCCTACGGTTAGTGCGTACGGGCGGCGTTTGCTGTGTCAGCGGGTGAAGACTTCGCCGATGCTGCGGCGCTTGGCGTGCAGTTCGGTGGCGTGGATCAGCCGTTCGAGGTCTTCGGGGGTGACGTCGATGAAGGCTTCCATGTCTGCCAATGCGCGCTTGAGGTCTTCGGCGGTAATGGCCTGACTGTCGACCGGAACCACCGGCGGGGCCGGATCGGCCGGGCGTTTCGGGTAGCGGATGCGCGTCAGGTTGTTGTAGGCCAGGGCGCTTGCAAGCATGCACACCGCGCCGAGCATCACCGGTTCCATGGCTTTCCAGTCCAGGGCGATGGTCGCCGGGTCGGCCAGCACCAGCGTAAGCGCGAGGGCGCCGGCCGGTGGGTGCAGGCAACGCAGCCAGCACATCAGGATCAGCGCCATGCCCGCCGCCAGACAGGCGCTGCCGAGGGTGCGCCCGAGTACGTGAGCGACCAGCAACGCAACGACGCCGGCACACAGATAGCCACCGAGAATCGACCACGGCTGGGCGAGGGCGCCGGAGGAGACGGCGAACAGCAGCACGGCCGACGCGCCCAATGGGCCGATCAGGTGATAAGCGACTTCATGACCGAACACCTGGGCACACAGCCACACGCTGAACAGCGTGCCCAGCGCCATGCCGATGGCGGCGCGGCTCCATTCGGTGGGGCGGGTGTTGATGGCGGCGGGCAACCAGCGAGCAAGCATGTAGAGCCAATCCTTAACAAAATCCGGGCAAAAAAAAGGACTTGTCCGGCAAATCCGGAAAGCCCTCGAAGCGTTCCAACATTGGGGGAGGAACGCGCACAGTGTGCCGTTCCGTGACGATGCTGACAAATTCATATAAATGCAGCTTTAGTGCATTATTTTTGAGTTATGGCGATGCGTCGACCGCTCATGAAACACAAGTAGCCGCCTACTGCGGCCAATGCGCTCAAAGCGTAAAACATGCTCGGCGCCGGCGTGTGCATCAGCAGAAAACCGCATATGACCGGGCTGGCCGCACCGCCCAGTGCCGCCAGGTTCTGCGCGCCGTAGTAGCTGCCGCGCAAGTGTTCCGGGGCCAACGTGTCGACAAATAGAAAGTCTGCGGGATAGATGATCATCTCGCCCAGGGTAAAGATGAACATCGCCACGCACCAACTGACGAGACTGTCGGCCAGACTGAAGCCGATCAGCCCAACGATGAACAGGGCGGTGCCGCCGGCGATCCAGTGGCGCAGGCGTTCGCGGGTCAGTAAACGGCCGACCTGATATTGCAGCAGGATTACGCTGATCGCGTTGCAGGCGAGCAGGGCGGCCATGGTGTCGAGCGTCTGTTGCTGGGTGTGGGTGAGCAACAGATATTGCGACAAATACAAGGTGAAGCGCCCGTGCACCAAGGTGCTGAGCAGGCAACCGAGGGTGAACAGGACCATCGTGCGGTCGTTTTTCAGAATGACCAGCGTGTTCACAAAGCTCGGAGGTGGGTTGATCGATGATTCCGGCTTGGCGTCCCTGCCGACGCCGAGCAACAGAAAAATGCTGCCAATGGCAATTGCCCCTGCGACCAGAAACGGCGCCGCAGGCTCTACACCGGCGATCACCACGCCGATCATCGGACCGACCGCATAGCCGATATTGGTCAACGTGTAATTGAGGGAGAACGCCTTGACCCGTTGGCCCACCGACAGGTTTTCACTGAGGATGGCCTTGGAGCAGATCAGGAACAGGGCAGACGCCGTTTCGCTGATGATCAGCACCAGGGTGGTCAGATACAGGTTCTGTGCGAAGGTCAGCAGGATCAGACCGATCCCGCTTGAGAGCATGGTCAGGATCAGCAGGCGGCGCTTGTCCAGGCGATCGATGATGTAACCGCCGTAAAGCGAAAGTAGCGTGGCGCTGAATACCGCGATCCCCAGCAACAGCCCGACGTCCTGGGGGTTAAGCCCGAGAGTGTTGCTGAGGAACAAGGTCAACAACGGGCTGATCAGGGCGCGGCTGATGACGACGCTCAACGAACTGATCATCAAGCGGCGGATGAGGCGCGAGTAGGTGGCCACGGAGGTCAATGTCCTTATTTCAAAGCCGGGCAGGCGAACGCTATCCTCTCTGTGCAGGCTCTGCCGGTCAAGCTGAGACATATCTGTGGCAGGAGCTTGCTCCCAAAGGTCTGGTGAACACCGGGGCTATTTACAGCCCACCACAAAACCAATGTGGGAGAGGCCTTGCTCCCACAGGTTTGGGGTGCGCCGGGGCAATTGCTGACCACCAAAAAAACCAATGTGGGAGGGGGCTTGCTCCCGAAAGCGGTGGGTCAGTCAGCATTGATATCGACTTACAGGCCGCCTTCGCGAGCAAGCCCGCTCCCACAGGTTTGGAGTGCAACAGAGTTATTACTGATCATCACAAAACCAATTGTGGGAGGGGCTTGCTCCCACAGGTTTGGGGTGCGCCGGGGCAATTGCTGACCACCAAAAAAACCAATGTGGGAGCGGGCTTGCTCCCGAAAGCGGTGGGTCAGTCAGCATTGATATCGACTTACAGGCCGCCTTCGCGAGCAAGCCCGCTCCCACAGGTTTGGAGTGCAACAGAGTTATTACTGATCATCACAAAACCAATTGTGGGAGGGGCTTGCTCCCACAGGTTTGGGGTGCGCCGGGACAATTGCTGACCACCAAAAAAACCAATGTGGGACAGGCCTTGCTTCCACAGGCTGGGTGTGGGCTTTGTTCACGCGACGTCCGAGGCGTGCGTCCACTGTTGCAACGAAATCGGCAATTTGCGCGATTCACCGCGGCCCATCGGGAAGTATTGGAAGCCGTTGCGCGCCAGGCGGTCGGCGTCGTACAGGTTGCGCCCGTCGAAAATCACCGGACTGTTGAGGCGTTGCTTGATCAGGTCAAAGTCCGGTGCCTTGAACTGCTGCCATTCGGTGCAGATGATCAGCGCATCGGCGCCGGGCAGGACCGATTCCGGGGTGCCCATCAACAGCAGTTTTGATTGGTCCGGATACAGCTTCTGGGTTTCCTGCATGGCCTCCGGGTCAAACGCGCGCACGCTGGCGCCGGCGGCCCACAACGCTTCCAGCAGGACCCGGCTCGGCGCATCGCGCATGTCGTCGGTATTGGGTTTGAACGCCAGGCCCCACAGGGCGAAAGTCTTGCCGCGCAGTTCGCCTTTGTAGAAGGCATTGATGCGTTCGAACAGCTTGTGCTTCTGCCGCTGGTTGATCGCTTCGACCGCTTGCAGCAAATCGCTGGAGCAGTGTGCCTGTTCAGCGCTGTGGATCAGCGCGCGCATGTCTTTGGGGAAACATGAGCCGCCGTATCCGCAGCCGGGATAGATGAAGTGATAACCGATGCGCGTGTCAGCACCGATGCCCTGGCGCACCGATTCAATGTCAGCGCCCAGGTGTTCGGCCAGTTCGGCGATCTGGTTGATAAAGCTGATCTTGGTCGCGAGCATGCAATTGGCCGCGTACTTGGTCAGCTCGGCGCTGCGCAGGTCCATGAACAGGATGCGATCGTGGTTGCGGTTGAACGGCGTGTACAGATCGCGCATCACATCGCGCACCGCATCGCCTTCGCAGCCAATAACGATGCGGTCCGGACGGCGGCAGTCGGCAACCGCCGAACCTTCCTTGAGAAACTCCGGATTGGACACCACATCGAAATGCAGCAGACGGCCAACCTTGATCAGCGCTTTTTCAATGTGCGTGCGCAGGGCATCGCCGGTGCCGACCGGCACCGTGGATTTTTCCACGACGATCAAGGGCTGCTGGCGATGACGGGCAATCGCGTCACCAACCGCCAGCACATGGCGCAGGTCCGCCGAGCCGTCTTCGCGCGAGGGCGTGCCGACCGCGATGAACGCCACCCGGCCATGCTGCACCGCGAGTTGCTCATCAGTGGTGAATTGCAGCCGCTTTGAATCCAGCCCCTCGCGCACCAGACTCGCCAGCCCCGGTTCGAAGATGCTCACGTGGCCCTGACGCAACAGGTCGACTTTATTCTGGTCGATGTCCATACACACGACATCATGACCAACCTCTGCCAGCACTGCCGCTTGCACCAGACCGACATAACCACTGCCAAACACTGTGATTTTCATCGAACACTCCTGAGCGCTGTTCCTTGCGTCAGGATAAGAAGGTCATGTTTCAGTTCGCCTACCGTGTGTTGTCGGTAGCAACACTGTGCAGTCAGCGAGGAAGCAGACCGTTCGGGGAATGCCCGATTGACTTTTGCCCTCACGAACGGCAGGTTGTCGGCCTTTTGCGGAAACCCCTGTTATTGAGTCATGCCGTTTTTTGCCAAAGATGCCCGTACAGAGCGGTCGGCTACTTATCTTTCCGTCTCCAAAGCCACCGTAATGATGTTCTGCGTGCAGTGTTTTTTTTGTTGAATCGTTTTCTATTTCAAGGCCGTTTCGTTTGATCGACTTATCGAGTACTGAATCCACCCCGTCCAACTCCAATCCGCTGACGCTGTATCTGGCACGCCTGGCGCCGTCCAGCCAACTGACCATGCGTTATATCCTGCAGGACGCTGCCGATCGTCTGGGTTTCGAAGACATTGATATCGAGGAAATCCCCTGGCACGGGTTGCAGCCTGAGGATGTCGTCGCCCTGGTCGCCGCGTTGCGCGCCGACGGTTACGCGCCCAATACTTCATCGCTGTATGTGAACGCCGTGCGCGGCGTGATGAACGAAGCCTGGCGCATGAGCCTGATCACTCAGGATCACCTGTTGAAGATCCGCTCGGTCAAAGGCATTGCCGGCACGCGGCTGGCGCAGGGGCGTAATCTCAAACGCACCTTGATTCGTGAGCTGATGGACGTCTGCGCGGCCGACCCGCGGCCGCAAGGGCTGCGCGATGCTGCGGTGATTGCGCTGCTGTACGGCACCGGCATGCGCAAATCGGAATCGGTCGACCTGGACCTCAATCAGGTCGATTTCACCGAACGCAGCCTGACCGTCACGGGCAAGGGCAACAAGCAACTGATCAAGTACGCGCCGGCGTGGGCGTTCGCCAAGCTCGATGCGTGGCTCGAACTGCGGCGCTCGCAGCTCAAGGAAGGGGAGAGCGACGATGCGTTTCTGTTCAACCGTATTCGCCGTGGCAACCACATCACTCGTGAGCGCATCACCAAGCACGCGATCTACTACATCGCCCGCCAGCGTGGCACCCAGGTCGGGGTGAAGATCATGCCCCACGACTTTCGCCGGTCGTTCATTACCCGGGTCATCGAAGAGCACGACTTGTCGATTGCGCAAAAACTGGCGCATCACAGCAATATCCAGACGACCGCCAACTACGATGTGCGCGATGACAACGAGCGGCGGCGGGCGGTGGATCGCTTTGACTTGTAGGTGGATTCAGGACGCGGTCGGGCAACTGAACGTCTCACTCGCCGCCGCCTGATTTATCGCGGCGGCGAGGCGTTTGACGTTGCTTTGCTGGGCACCGACCAGGTCCTCGATGCTTGTGCCGGACGGTGTTTGAATCAGGGTGCGACAGGTCAGCGTCGATGGGTTGGCCTCGGCACGCTGGCGCAGGCGCCACTTCACATCGATCAGTGCGTACTGGCCGGGAATCGAGTCGAACCGCTGCACGTCGATGCGCACCGACACCGGCTGCTGACGGACGCCGGCACTGAGCTGCTCGTTCAGCGCACCGCGCAACTCATCGGCGAGGGTGGCGGCCCACCAGTCTGCTTCCAGAATCGCCACGCCGCTGTTGCCCTGGCGGATGACGATTTGCGCGCGATCGACCTGGGGCGGCACGGTGATGCCTTCAATGGCAATCTCCGCACCGCTTATGCCAGCACCCGGCTGGACCGGGGTCAGGGTGTGAAAGCTGATCGGGTCGCTGCGGCACGCTCCCAGCAACAGACACGCAGCGAGCACGGTGATCTTCAGCGGTACAGCCATGGTTCAGCTCCTGTGCTCAATTGCGCGGCGGCCCTTGCAGATCCAGTGGCGCAGCGTTGTCGGGACGGCCGCGGATCAGCGATTCGGGATGCCGGCCCAGATAATCCGAGAGTTCGCGCAGCGAGCGCGACATGCGTCCGAGTTCGTCGAGGGTCTCGGTGAGTTTCTCGCGCTGCGGCGAATCTTCAGCCAGCGTCGAGCTGGCCGATTGCAGGGTCTTGCTGAGGTCGCCCAAGGTGGTTTGTACGCCCGGCAAGGTTCTGCCGTTGAACTGGGCCAGGCCTTTGCGCAGCTCGACCAGATTGCTGTCGAGGTTGTTGGCAATGCGGTCTATCGGCAGTTTGTTGACCTTGTCGACCATGGCTTCGAGTTTTTCCTGCATCTGTTCGAGGCTGCCCGGCACGGTCGGGATCACTACCGGGCGCAACGTTGGGTCGAACGCGACTTTTTCCGCTTTCGGGAAGAAGTCCAGGGCGATATACAACTGCCCGGTCAGCAGGTTGCCACTGCGCGCCTGGGCACGCAGGCCGTTGTCGATGAACGTGCCCATCAGCCGTATGCCCGCGGCTTCGTCGTTGGGGTCATGCTTGAAGGCGGTGAGCATTTTCGAGTACGCCTGGCCGAGGCGCTGCGGGTAGATGACGATGCCGACATTCAGCGGGAAGCTGCGTTTTTTCGCGTCGAAATCCAGATTGATCGCCACCACGCGACCGATCTCCATGCCGAGGAACTCCACCGGTGCATCGACCTTGAGCCCGCGCAGGGCCTGGTCGAAACGCAGGCTCAGGTATTGCGCCTTGCCATTGGGTGGGGCGAGTGCAGTCTGTTGGTCGGCGAACAATTCGAAGTTTTTATCGTCGGGGGCAGCGCTGTCGTTGGGGTTGTAATTGGGCGCGCGGAAGGCGATGCCGCCCACCAGCAGCGTCGAGAGCGACTCGGTTTTTACCGCAAAGCCGTTGGCGCCGACATTGATGTCGATGCCGCTGGCGTTCCAGAAACGGGTGTTTTCGGTGACAAAGGCATCGTTCGGGGCATGGATGAACACTTCGATATTTACGCCTTTGCCGTCAGGGTCCAGCGTGTAGGTGACGACCTGGCCGACCGGGATCTTGCGGTAATACACCGGCGAGCCGATGTCCAACGAGCCGAGGTCTGGGGCATGCAACATGAAGCGCTTGCCGGGTTCGCCATAGGTGATCGGCGGCGGGTTCTCCAGCCCCTTGAAGTTTTTGGCGCGGTTGTTGGACTGGCCAATGTCGGCGCCGATGTAGTCGCCGGAGAGCAGCGTGTCGATACCTGAAACCCCGCCAGCGCCGATCCGTGGGCGCACGACCCAGAATTGCGAGTCTTCGCGGGTGAAGGTTTCGGCCTGCTTGGCCAGTTTGACCGTGGCGTTGACGTTTTTCTGGTCGTCGCTCAGTTCGACCCCGGTGACATGGCCGATCACCACGTTGCGGTATTTCACTTCAGTCTTGTTGGCCGTCAGACCGCTGCCGGTCTTGAAGGTCAGGACGATGGTCGGGCCTTCCTGCATGACGTTGTGCACGACCAGCGAGATGCCGACCAGCACCGCCACGATCGGCACGATCCACACCAGCGAAATGCCGAAACGGCGGGTTTTGATTGGCGCCTGGCCGGGTGCTCGCGGCTCGTCGGTGGCTGACGACTTCATCCATGTCCTCCTCGATTGATTGGGCACTGAGCGTCAGGAACGCCAAAGCACCTCATGAATATAGAAGTGCTTGGCGATAGAGCAAATGTGAATAGGTAACCTGCCAGGCGAATTTTGCGGCAGGTGTTGCCGAAGGCTTCGATGTAGGGACGCAGAGCGTCCCTGGCCGCATTCCCACGCAGAGCATGGGAACGATCACAGGTCAGCCGAAGATTTCCCGCAGGCGATACCAGAACATGCCCAACGCCAACAGCGGCGAGCGCAAGGCCGGGCCGCCGGGGAAGGTCATGTGCGGCACAGCGCTGAACACGTCCAGACCTTGGCTATGACCGACGTGAATCGCCTCGCCAAGCAGTTTTGCGCACCAGTGGGTGACGTTGAGGCCATGACCGGAATAGCCCTGGGCGTAGAACACGTTCGGGTGTTGCTTGAGGCGACCGACCTGGGGAAAGCGGTTGGCGGTGATGCCGATTTTGCCGCCCCACTGGTAGTCGATACGCACGTCCGCCAGTTGCGGAAAGACTTTGAGCATTTTCGGACGCATATAAGCCGCAATGTCCGCCGGGTCGCGACCCGAGTAATGGCAGGCACCGCCGAACAGAATGCGCCGGTCTGCCGAGAGCCGGTAATAATCCAGGCCGACTTTCTGGTCACAAAGGGCCAGGTTGTGCGGGATCAATTGCGCGGCGCGCGCTTCGGACAGCGGCTCGGTGGCGATAATGTAGCTGCCGGCCGGCAGGACTTTGCCGCTGAGCTGCGGTTCGAGTTCGTCCAGATGCGCGTTGCAGCCGAGCACCAGACTGCCGGCGCGCACGCTGCCGCTGGCGCAACGAACCTGCACGGTCGCACCGTGAATGATTTCCAGCACCGGGCTCTGCTCGAAAATCCGCACGCCCAGTTGCGCAGCCACGCGGGCTTCGCCCTGGACCAGATCGAGCGGATGCAAATGGCCTGACCCCATGTCCACCAGCCCGCCGGCATACACACTGGCATCAACCACTTGCTCGCGGATTCGCTCAGGGCCGACCAACCGTGTTTCGTGGGCGTACCCGAGGTCGGCAAGGCTGGCTTGCTCGTCCTTGAAGGCGGCAAATTGCGCCGCCGTGTTAGCCAGCTCGCAAAAGCCCCAGCGCAAATCGCACTCAATGCCGTGGGCACTGACACGCTGGCGCACCAGTTCCACCGAATCGATGCCGGCGCGCTGTAAATAGCTCACGCCTTGCTGGCCGACGTATTTGCCGAAGCCGTCGACGTCATGGCCGATCCCGCGGATCAACTGACCGCCGTTGCGCCCGCTGGCGCCCCAACCGATGCGCCGGGCTTCGATGAGGATCACCGAGAGCCCGCGCTGCGCCAGTTCGATGGCGGTGTTGACGCCGGTGAACCCGCCGCCGATGACGCAGACGTCCGCGCTCAGATCGCCATCCAGCAGCGGGTAGGGTGTCGTCGCCCGGGCCGAAGCGGCGTAATAGGAACGGGCGTGTTGCTGGGTGTACTGATTCATTTGTTCGACTTCACTTTGCTCCAGGAACGGGTCATCAGACGCATGATGGCCTGG
Source organism: Pseudomonas sp. SWRI81 (assembly GCF_014268545.1). Taxonomy (NCBI): domain Bacteria; kingdom Pseudomonadati; phylum Pseudomonadota; class Gammaproteobacteria; order Pseudomonadales; family Pseudomonadaceae; genus Pseudomonas; species Pseudomonas sp. SWRI81. The sequence goes on along the minus strand of NZ_JABWQS010000009.1, from coordinate 148,379 downwards.
GGCGGGGTCGTGGAGATGTACAGTTTGTCGAGTACGGCCTGAGGCGGGTACACCTCGGGGTTGTTGACCAGTTCCGGATCCATGTATTGCTTGGCGGCAGGGTTCGGGTTGGCGTAACCGACCGAGGCGCTGACCTTGGCAATCACCTGCGGATCGAGCAGGTAATTAATGAAGGCGTGGGCTTCTTTGGCATTGCTGGCGTCGGCGGGAATTGCCAACAGGTCGAACCAAAGGTTGGCGCCTTCCTTGGGAATGGCATAGGCGATGTTCACGCCGTTGTTGGCTTCTTTGGCGCGATTGGCGGCCTGAAACACGTCGCCGGAATAACCGAAGGCCACGCAGATGTCGCCGTTGGCCAAGTCCGAGACGTATTTTGAGGAATGGAAATAGGTGATGTACGGGCGGATGCTCAGCAGCTTTGCCTCGGCCTTTTTGTAGTCTTCGGGACTTTCGCTGCGTGGGTCCATGCCCATGTAGTTGAGCACGGCCGGGAAGACTTCGTCGGCGGAGTCCATCATCGACACACCGCACTGGGAGAGCTTCTTCAGGTTCTCGGGTTCGAACAGCACGGCCCAGGAGTCGATGCGATCGATGCCGAGCACTTGCTTGACCTTGTCGACGTTATAGCCGATGCCATTGGTGCCCCACAGGTACGGCACCGAGTGCTGATTTCCTGGGTCATTTTTATCCAGTAATTCAAGCAGTTTGGGGTCGAGGTTAATCCAGTTTGGTAACTGCGAGCGGTCCAGTTTCATGAATGCGCCGGCCTTCACCTGACGGGCGAGAAAATGGTTGGACGGCACGACCACGTCATAACCGGTGCGCCCGGCCAGGAGTTTGCCTTCGAGGGTTTCGTTGGAATCGAAGACGTCGTAGATCACTTTGATCCCGGTCTTGCTCTGGAAGTCGGCGAGGGTGGTTTCGCCGATATAGTCGGTCCAGTTGTAGACGCTGACCGTCGGCTGGGCGTGGGCTACGGCGCTGAACAAAACGCTCAGGGCGACCGGGAGTACGGATTTCAACAGACGCATTTCAACACCTCTTATTCTTCGATTTATCAGGCGCGCCCCCCACAAGGACGGTGCAGATTTGGATCAGACGCTGAGCAGCAGGAACTCGCGCTCCCAGGAGCTGATCACGCGTTTGAAGTTTTCGTGTTCGGCGCGTTTCACCGCGACATAACCGCGGACGAATTTGCTGCCCAGGTATTCGGCCACTGTCGGGCACTCTTCCATCTGCGTCAGTGCTTCTTCGATGGTGATCGGCAGGCGCAGATTGCGCCGCTCATAAGCTCGGCCCTCGACTGCCGCGCTCGGTTCGACCTTCTCGACCATGCCGAGGTAGCCGCAGAGCAGGCTCGCCGCGATTGCCAGGTACGGGTTGGCGTCGGCGCCGGGCAAACGGTTTTCCACGCGCATCGACTCAGGTCCCGAGGTCGGCACGCGCAATCCCACGGTGCGGTTTTCCTCACCCCATTCAACGTTGACCGGTGCCGAGGTGTCCGGCAAAAAGCGGCGGAACGAATTCACGTTGGGCGCAAACATCGGCAGGACTTTGGGAATGTATTTCTGCAGGCCGCCGATGTGCTGGCGGAACAGTTCGCTCATGCTGCCGTCGGTGTTGGCGAAGATCGGCTGGCCGGTGGCGATGTCGACGACGCTCTGGTGCAAGTGCATGGCGCTGCCCGGCTCGTCGCCGATCGGCTTGGCCATGAACGTTGCCGTCACGTTGTGCTTGAGTGCCGCTTCGCGCAGGGTGCGTTTGAACACGGTGATCTGGTCGGCCAGATCCAGCGCGTCGCCGTGGCGAAAGTTGATTTCCATCTGCGCCGGGCCGTCTTCGTGGATCAGTGTGTCGAGGTCCAGGCCCTGCAATTCGCACCAGTCATAGACGTCTTCGAACAGCGGATCGAATTCGTTGGCGGCATCGATGGAAAACGACTGCCGACCGCTTTCCGCACGGCCCGAACGTCCCAGCGGTGCCTTGAGCGGCAGGTCCGGGTCTTCGCAGCGCTGCGTCAGGTAGAACTCCATCTCCGGCGCAACGATCGGCTTCCAGCCTTTATCGGTGTATAGCTGCAAAACTTTTTTCAGCACGTTGCGCGGCGACAGTTCGATCGGGTTGCCAAACTTGTCGAAGGTGTCGTGGATGACGATGGCGGTCGGTTCGATCGCCCACGGGATGACATACACGGCGTCGGAAACCGGCTTGCAGACCATGTCGATGTCGGCCGGGTCGAGCAAATCGTAGTAGATGTCGTCGTCGACAAAATCCCCGGTTACCGTTTGCAGCAGCACACTTTCCGGCAGGCGCATGCCGCGCTCATGCAGGAACTTGTTGGTCGGTGCAATCTTGCCGCGGGCGATGCCGGTCAGGTCGCTGACCACGCATTCGACTTCGGTAATCTTGTGATCTTTCAGCCACGTGAACAGCTGATCGAAAGGGGCATTCATAAGGACCTCGTTATTGGTTTTATAGACGCCGGGGAGGGCGGGTTTCATCTTCCGCCCCTTCCCCTGTGGCGCGTTGGCGTCTATCTTGGGCGCGGCTGGTGAATCCATCTATCCACTTTAAGCAGCACCAAAGCGCACCAAAAGAGTGCGCAAGGTCACTCCATGACGACGTGCAATCCGCTCCAGGTTCAAGCCTTCAATACCGCCGATGTCGCTGAACAAGTCCGCGCCACTCCGGGCTGGGTCCAGCATTACCAACAGATGTCGCCGGGGCATTTCGCCGGGCAGATCCGCTATCTGGATCTGCAAGGCGTCGAGGTCTACGAAGAGCAAATGAATACTCGGGTCGAGCAAAATTTCAGCGCGCCAACGGGTGCCCTGGCCTTTTGTTTCGATCGCAGCGACAACGCGCTGTACCTGCTCAACGAAGAGAGCCGCAACATCTGGATCACCCCGGAGAACTACCAGGAAATCGCCGTGGTGTTCGGCCCGGCCTTCGTCCGTGAGCACGCGCTGGATGTGGCGAAATTCGACGGGCTGTTCATGGCGCCGCTCACTTGCGGGCAGAACGCCTTGTTCAGTCGCTGGTTAAGCTCGACTCTCACGAAGTTGTCGCAAACCATTGATATCGATAGCAAAGAGGTGTTGGCCGAGCAGTTGCTGGAAGATTGTTTGTTCATCCTCGACAACGCACAAGCGCGCCTCGATCGCAGCGGCCTGCAACGGCGCGGCGAAGAACGGATGATCATGAAACGCGTGGGGGAGTGGGCGGCGGATTCGCCGGAAGATGCGCTCAATCTGCTTGAACTGGCGCAGGTGGCGGGGGTGTCGCTACGGCAATTGCAACAGGCCTTCAAGGCCTACACGGGGATGACGCCAAGTCACTGGTTGCGCTTGCGTCGACTGAACAGCGCGCACCGCGAACTGCTCAGGCGCAGGCCTTCGGAAACCACCGTGGCCGAGGTGGCGATGCACTGGTCGTTCTGGCATCTGGGGCGGTTTTCCAGCAGCTATCGGGCGCTGTTCAAAGAGCTGCCGAGCGAGACGCTCAAGCGCAGTTGAGGCCGGACGGCCTAGTCGGCCCTGACCAGTTTGAAGGAAATCGAAAGTGACCTCTTGATCGACCGTGCCATGGGCTTTTCTATCTGTTTGTGGATCAGCCAGGAAACACTGACCATGAACGCCACAGTGCCCCACAGCAACACATGCGGATCAACCGCCGGATAGGCGATATTGAAGATCATGAAGCCGATCATTTGATGCAGCAGGTAAAGCGGGTACGTCAGCGCGCCCAATGCGGTCCAGTTCCAGCGCTGCAAGGCTGCCATTCGGTTCGTCGCGATCAACAGAAAAATCAGGAAAAACAGCACGACCATGGCGCAGATGATCAGCGGGTTGTAGTCGGTCGAGTATTTGCTTTCGATCGATGCCGCCCAAACCACTGCGGTGAAACTCGCCAGTGCCAAGGCCCCCACCAGCAGCAGAATGCGCAAAGGGGTGAAGCCTTTGGCCCACGCCAGATAAAACGTCGCACCGGCGATGAACCAGGCCGCGTAATCGGTAATCAGCAGCGAGCGCAGCTTCTCAAATTCGAGTACCTCGGCGATGGCGGAAATCAACAGCCAGACCACCATGCACGGCTCGATATGGTCGATTTTCTTCAAGGCCAACAGCACGGAAATCATCAGATAGAACTTGATCTCCACGAACAGCGACCAGTACACGCCATCGATGGGCTCGACATTCAACAACTCGCTCAGAAACGCCATGTTGACCACGTATTGATAAAAATCAGCGCTGAACCGTGGCTGCCCAACGGTGAGGGTGACCAGGAACGTCATCGTGCAGCACACCCAGAAGGCCGGGCAGAGACGAACCACCCGGGAAATGAAAAAGACCTTCAGGTTATTGCTGGAGGCGGTCATCAGAATCACGAACCCGCTGATCATGAAAAACAGTTCGACGCCCAGATAGCCATATTTGGCCGGCTCAGCCAGCAGCGGGTAGGGCATCGCCGACATATCGCCCTTGGCATAGCCGCGAAACGCGTAATGAAAAAACACCACGGCCATGGCCGCCAAAAAACGCAGTAAATCCAGTTCCTTGAGCCGTCGATTGTTCATGTAAATGCGCTCCGGACTGATCAGCGCTGATCAAAAACTGACGACTCTGCCGAGTTAAGTCGACCCAAGGCGCAAGCTGAAACAGCAGTGGCGGCTCACGGCGTGCTCCCGGCCTGGGACAGCGATGAACGGCGTTGCCACATCTTGATGTAGTCGACTTCGAACGTTGAGGGGAGGTCAGCGTCATCGACCACGCCAAACCATGACCACATGGCCTCGCTGTCGAAGACGATTTCCATAGGGAAGAAGAAGTGCTTGTTCCTTGACTCCCGGACCAGTACGCCATCGACATACCAGCGCAGGGTATCGGGCTGCCAGTCGAAGCCGTACACATGGAAGTCATCCGCCAGCCGCCATGGACTGATCCAGATGCTGCCATCGGCGATGTGCTCGGTACTTTGCGGGGTGGCCCACAGGTGAGCGTTCATGTGGTACGAGCGGTCCAGCTTGCCGTCCCTGGTCTTGCCGGCGATTTCGAAAATATCGATTTCGGTGGCGTTGTCGGCCATGCCCGTCCAGGCCAGCCAGAACGCGCTGGAGCCGGCGGAATTCATCGGTTTCGCCCGCGCTTCGTAATAGCCGAACAAGCCTTTCTCAAGGGTGCGGACCATGGCGGAGGTGTAGTCCTTGAAACCGAGTTTCACGTACTTTTCCGGCAAGGTTTCCTTGCGAAAGACAATGTTCAGGTTGCCATTGCCGACGCTGGCGTTTTTTTCGGTATACAGCGCCGGTTTGCGGCCGAGCGATTCGTTGCCGACGCCGTGGTTGACGTGCCAGCGCGTGCGGTCGAGGCTGCTGCCGTTGAACTCGTCGGACAGCTTGTCGTTGAGTACCCATTGACCGGTATTGGCCTGGTCGGACAGCGGCAGATTCGGGTTGTTTCGGGGCGGTATAGGGCCGAGCGGCCCGACCCGGGTCCAGGTATCTGCGACCGGGGGAATGGCGATCGTCCACCTGTCCGCCAGGTATTGAAAAGCCTGCTGGCGTTCGGCGAGGGAGGCGAACGCGCGGTCGTACACCAGCACTTCAGCGATGTCGCCGCGAAAGTTATCGGCCGTGCCGACGGCGTTACGCCCAATGCCATACGGGCCGATCGGCACATCGTAAAGCTCCAGCACGGAAACGCTCGGCGCGTAGGCGGCGGTGTCTCTAAGGCTGATGGCGAAATTCGGCAGAACGTTATCGTTGTCGGCGGTTTGCGGGCGTGAGCTGAACAAGCGTTGCCAGGGATCGACCTGGGCTTGTTCGGCTGTGCGCCGGGACACGACCAACACCGTCACCGGACCTTTGGCGCTGCGGATGGCTTTGCCGAGCAAGCCCGACACGCCGTTGAAGCGCACGATTGCACGACCGTTCACCGCGTCTGGCAGCCACTGTGGCGCCGCGCCGGGATTGTCGACGCTCGCATCATGGCCGCTGGCGGATTTGTCCTTCCAGCGCAGGACACGGTTCTGTTCATCGAGCTGCAGGCTTTGCGCATCGGCCGCGTCCAGCCACAGCACCAGCCCGGCGCCAGGCACACCGGGTGGCGCTTGCGCAGCGTTGCCGGCCAGGGCAAAGCACAGCAGCCAGAGGACCAGCGCGGCTTTGAGTTTCATCTGACCGCACTCAATGCCGCGATCTTGAAGGAGGACTGATACCCCTGCGGATTGCACGACTGCCATCGCCAGGCATCGATGATCATTTGGCGCAGATCGCGTTGCGCGGTCCAGCCCAATTCCCGTTTGGCCTTGCCGGGGTCTGCGAAACATTTGGCGATGTCACCCGGGCGGCGTGGTGCAAAGCGATAGGGAATGGCGATGCCGGTGATGTCTTCGAAGCTGTGAATGATCTGCAACACGCTATAGCCAACGCCGGTGCCGAGGTTCCAGACATCGATGCCGCTGGTTTGCTGCAATTTCAGCAGGGCTTTGAGGTGGCCGATGGCGAGGTCCACGACATGGATGTAGTCACGCACGCAGGTGCCGTCGACCGTGGGGTAGTCGCTGCCGAACACCGTCAGTTCAGGAATCCGGCCAATGGCGACCTGGGTCAGGCAGGGCAACAGATTGTTGGGGCGGCCCGTGGGGTCTTCGCCGATCATGCCGCTCTCATGGGCACCGATCGGGTTGAAGTAGCGCAACAGCGCTATGCTCCAGCGCGGATCGGAGTGGCACAGGTCGCTGAGCAATTCTTCGATCATCAACTTGGTCCGGCCGTACGGGTTGACCGGTTTGCCGGTGCCGAAATCTTCGGCAATCGGCGTGCGTGTCGGCTCGCCGTAGACCGTGGCCGATGAGCTGAACACCAGCTTGAACACGTTGTTGCGGGCCATGGCCCGGCACAGGTCGAGCGTGCCGGCGACATTGTTGGTGTAGTAGTCCAACGGGTTGCTCACGCTTTCTGCTACCGATTTAAGGCTGGCGAAATGCACCACGGCCTCGACGTCATAACGGCTGAAGATGTCGTCGAGCAAGCGCGAATCACGGATGTCGCCCTTGATGAAATCGACCCGGGTCAGGGTCAATTGCTCAAGACGCTTGATGCACTCCCGACAGCTGTTGCACAGGTTATCGAGGACCAGCACGTGACGTCCGGCATTGATCAGCGCCAATGCAGTATGGGAGCCGATGTAACCGGCCCCGCCAGTAATCAACGTAGTTTTGCGCATGGATTGGCCTTCCTGTTTTTCGGGGACTGAATTCAGCGAGCGGTGAACACCGATTTGAATTCCTGCGGCCAGCGCGGGTGCAGGACGCTATACGCCACGGCATAGCTCAGCGCGCCAAGCAAAATACTGCCTGCCAAGTGCAGATAGCCTTGGACACCCAGCTGCGGTGATACGGCCAGAACGGTCGCGACCATCACCAGCGAGGCCAGCACGCTGCGGTAATTGGAATCGAGGAACCGACGCCAGTCATAGCCGACAGCGGCGTTGAGCCCACGGATCTGCAACGGCGTGATCATCAGCATCCGTGCCAGCAGCGCAACGGCGGCGGCCATGCCGCCATAGACACTGCCGAAGACGTACACCAGCAGCAGCGCCAGCACTGTTGTGACCACTTCAGCCTTGATCGTCAGGTGGCTGCGGTTGACCGCTACCAGGGCCGTGGTCGCGTACATCGCCGTGTTGCCAATGGCCGCCGTGCACGCCAGCACTTGCAGCAGCGGGATGGCTTCGGCCCACTTGGCGCCGAAGATCAACAGAATCAGGTCGCTGGCGGTGAGGGCGATGCCGAGGAACAGCGGCGTCAGCAGAAAGCTGCTGACGACGGTCGAGTCGCCGATGATCCCGAGCAGGCGCACCGGCTCGCTGCTGCGCCGGGAGAACGCCGGCAGCGCATAGCTCAGCAGGCCGTTATAGATTGCCGTACGCGGCAGATCGATGATGCGCATGGCCATGTTGAACATGCCGACCGCATTGGCCCCGGCGGTCATCCCCAGCACCACGTTGACGCCGCGCTGGAGGGTCTGTGAACTCAACGCGTTGATCGCCACCGGTGTGCCGGCCCTTAACAGTTCGCGCAAGAACGGACCGTCAATGTAAAAGGCGATGCGCCGCGGATCTGCGCGCATCAAGACGATGATCGAGACGAACTCCATGATCAGCGCCTGGGCAATCACCGCCCAGGCGCCCAATCCCCACAGCGCGACAGCAATGCCGGCAACACCGCCGACCACCTTGCCCAGTAACGTGCGCGACGCCAGCATCTTGAAGTTGCCGCTACGGCGCATTTGCGCCACGTAGACACGCGCCATCATGGTGAACAGGATTTTCACCGAGGCCAGCGCCGTCATCCAGCGCAGCATCGGATCGGAGGTGTAAAACACCACCGCCACAGAAATCAGCACGATCGACAGCAGGCTGACCAATACCGCCGCCCAGAACGCCGTCGAAATGTGCTTGTCCTCCAGCCGCTGCAGACGGACCAGCGGATCTTCCAGTACCGATGAGTAAATCAGCCCGACCAGCTCGACGATGGCAATGATGATCGTGCCCACACCCAGTTCGGCCGGCGACAGCAGCCGCGCATACGCGACAAAAGTGATCATCGACAGCAGGATCAGGCCGAATTTCTCGGTGAAGATCCAGCCTAGGGTGACGAGACGGTGGTTGGCCATGGCGGATACCGATTCATTGAGCGATGGTTGACGCCGGTGCCTTGCGCCATGACTTGGCGAGGGCGTAGAGGTAGCGCAAGGTCGGTTTGCCGTGATCGAAGATCAGCGTCTGCCAGGAGTATTCGAACATCCGCCGGTACACATCGAGCACCTCGACATGCTCGCCGCGCCGGGAAAAGGTGTTGAGAAAATCCGTGTGATTGCCCAGCACAAAATCGATGTGTTGCTGTTTGCTCAACTGCGCGCCATAGCGTTCGAGATACACCTCGATGAACTTGATCTTGTTCTGGTAGTGCTTTTTCGGTTGCGCGGTCATGTTGCCGTCATTGACCGTGCGCTCGAGCAGCACCTGCGGCACGGTGTGGATCTCCCAATGCTCGGCGATGCGCGTCCACATGAACCGGTCTTCGCAGTAACGCAGGCCGGCATCGAAGCCGCCGAGTTGCAGCATGACGTCGCGCTTGACCAGTGCGGCAGATACGCCATTGAGCACGTTGGCGTGGACGAAATCGTAGAAGTGCATGCCGCTCTTGCGCACGTTGTCCAGTTGCCGCTTGCCGTTGCTGTAGTTGACCTGGGCGTAACAGTCGATCAGCCCGACCGGGCGGCCCTGACGCTCGAGTTCGTCATACAGCGCCAGTTGCAGCTCGAGTTTTTGCGGGCGCCACTGGTCGTCGGCATCGAGCATCGCCACAAACGTTTCCTGGCTGTGGTGCAAACCGGTATTGCGCGCACTGGCCTGGCCGGCGTTGGCCTGCTGCAACAGGGTCAGACGAAACGGCGCGGCGAAGTCCCGGACCCGTTGTGGCCCGTCATCGGTGGAGCCATCGTCGATGACAATGACGTGATCGGGCAGCCGGGTTTGCTCGGCCAGCGACGTCAGCGTTTGCTCGATGCTGTCGGCGCCGTTGTACATGGGGATCAAAACGCACACGGTATGCGCTGAAAGCGGGGCTTGGTTTCGCACGGGTGCTTCTCCTTGTGTCACGCCTTGGCTGAATCAGGCGCAAATGCCTGGCCAGCCGGACGCTGACGCTGGGTTGCGGGTGATGACGCGGGGTACATGACCAGCCGATGCCGGAACGACAGGGCGAGGGTGCAGAACACGAGAAACTCGGCGGAGCGGTAGTTGGGGATCACATACGCGACATAGTTGGTGACGACGAACAGGCCGATGATTACCAGCGCGCTGGCGCGGTACTGGGCCGCGTGGTTCGCGGTGACGGCGCGGTATTGCTTGAACAGCGCTTCGCCCAACAACAACACCAGCGCGCTCAATTGAATAACACCGCCGTTGAGCAGGGTTTCCATGTAGCCACTGTGGGCGTTGCCGATGTAGCCCCAGCGCGTGATGAAGGCATCGGCATCGGGACTGGCCCAGAAGGCGCCGAAGCCGTAGCCCTTGAGCCATTGTTGCTCGACGAACGGAGCGAGCAATTCCCAGATCAGCGTGCGATCGGTCAGTGACGGATCACGACCGGCGATTTCCAGCAGCCAGGCCAGGTGGTTGTAAAGCAGCAGGCACACCAGCAGAAACAGCACCGTGCAACCGAAGAACAGCCACTGCGAGCGGTTGATGCGCAGACGAATCAACGTGAGGAAGTAGGCGTAGCTCACCGTCCCGGAAATCACCAGCGCCACGCCGGTTGCCGACTGCGCGAGCAGGATAGCGATCAGCGAACACAACGCGCAGAACAGCGCCCGGCGATTGCCCTGGCGGATCATCGGTAACAGCAGCAGGATGGCGACCGCGTTGAGCCGTGCGCCGGCATTCTTTTCGGCAAAGATGCCCTTGAAGGCACCGTCGCGGATGCCACCGGACAGGAACGCGACCTCGGGCATGACCAGCGCGAGAATCAGCCCGATGAACGCTGCCACACCGATCGCACAACCGAGCATGAAAACGATTTTTTCCAGCGGGTAATTCCAGGCAATGAAACCGGCAAAAAACACCACGCCGAGCAGTGCGATCACCCGCTTGAGCGTCAACATCGGGTCATGCGACCAGCCGATCGAGGCGATGACACAAAGCAGGAACAGCAGCAGAAAGAAGTTGCTGCGGTAGAAGGTTTTGCTCAGGAATACCTTGTGGCGGATAAAGAAAAACAACGGCACCAACAGCGTGATAAGCCCGCAGATTTGGTTGGCGACACTGCCTTCGAGGTCTTTGTCGACATCGCCGAAGCTGAATCCGCCGCCCAGCCCGAGGACAAACGTGATCACCTGAATGTAAAACAGCACGCCGAACAGGGCGAAGCCGTCGCGTAATGTCGAATATCTGATCGCCAGTGTGCTCATGATGCAGCGCTCCCGAGCATCGCGGTGAGGTAAGTCTGCACCGCACGGGTATTGGCAAACCGGGCGGCCGCCTCAAGCCGGGTATGGCGCTTGAAATTGCGCGGCGTGCCGAGTTGCAGGACGATCGCCTGTGCCAGGGCGACCGCATCATCGACCTCGACCAGCGGCGCCACCAGCCCGTTGATGAGAATTTCCGCCGGGCCATGGGGGCAGCGGGTCGCCACGACCGGCGTACCTGTGGCCAAGGCTTCTACCAGCGCATTGGGGCTCCCTTCGAAGCGCGACGACAAGACAAAACAATCGGCCGCAGCGACTTCGGCCAAAGGATCGGCGGTGTACCCCGGCAGGTCGACACGATCGGCGAGGCCCAATGCCCGAGCCTGATCCAGCAATTGAGCCCTGAGCGCACCTTCACCGAAAATGATCAAGCGCACGCTGGTGGTCGGGAGCGCGGCGATTGCCGTGATCAGCGTATCGAAGCCTTTTTGCTGGGCCAGACGGCCCACGGCAACCACCACTGCGCCAGACTTTTCCAGCAGCCAGCGGTGACTCGGCCGCCCCGGCCGCTTTTTGTAAAAGTCATCGTCGAGCACCGGATTGTCAGCCGTGGTCACGTCCTGGCGACGCGCGATGGTGGTATCGACCAGATCCTGGGCAACACCTTTCGAGACGCAGATCACCGGATTGGGAATCAGCCGATACAGCAGCGGGGCCGCCCAGTAGGCGAGCCTTACCGTCAAGGCTGGATTGACGTGCTTATCGTGGGAAAAGGCATTGCGCTCACTGACGTGCAGGCGCGCCAGCGTGCCCGACAGCGCGGCCGCGGCGATTGCCACGACGTTGACGTGAGTGAGGACCGCCAGTTGCGCATCGAAGCGATTGGTACGCAGAAACTGCGCCAGCGCCGGCACCGCACGGGCGCTGCGGGGGCAGTGCAGCTCAACGGTCTTGACCCGCGGGTCGAGGTAGGCCGCATTAACGCCGCCACCGGTGAGCAGCAGCAAGGTCACCTCGTTACCGGCGTCGACCAGCGCACCGGCCAGGCGCGTCATCATCTTTTCCGCCCCGCCTGCGCTGAGGTCGTGCAGGATGATCAGGAATTTTTTCATTGATTCCATACCTGGTAATACGCTTGCGCCGCGTGCTGGCTGGTATACGGGCGAAGGGCGTCGGTCAGGGTTGTTTCGTTGGTCACCACGTCATCCCGAGAGGTCAGGCTGCGCAGCATGCCCTCGGCCAGTGCCGGTACGTCGTTGACCTTGACCAGCAGGCCAAGTTGACCGTTATTCAACAGCTCTCTGGGGCCGGTTTCGCAGTCGCAGGCCAGCACCGGCGTACCCAGCGCCAGTGCTTCAATCAGCACGGTCGGCATGCCTTCATGGGTCGAACTCAAAATGAACAGGCGCGCGTGTCTGAGCAGTGGATAGGGGTTGCTCAGAAAACCGGTGAAGTGCACCCGTTGCGCGATGCCCAGGCGCTGCGCCTGTGCGATCAGTGTGTCGCGCATCGGCCCGTCGCCGGCAATCACCAGATTTGGCAGCGCACGGTGTTGCAATGCCAGGGCGTAGGCGTCGAGTAACAAATGAAAGCCTTTCTGCTGCGTCAGTCGCCCCAAGCCCAACCAGTAGGCATCGGGCAACCCGGCAACGAGAGGCTCCCGTGAGGCCTGGAACAGTTGTTCGGTGATGACGGCGTTGGGGCAATAGCTGATTCGCTGCCGTCCCCACGGTAACAAGCCGACCAGCGACTGACGCAACGCCGTCGAGACCGTGACCACTTTGCCGCTGCCGCACAGATACAAGGCATAGAGCAGGCGCAAGCTCGAAGGGCCGGTTTTCTGCTCCTTGCAGTCGAGGGCGATGTGCCGGCTGTAGATGACTTTGCAGGCACTGCCCAGCGTCGCGAACCAGGTGCAGACGTTGGCCTGTTCCTTGGCGGAAACCAGGTGAGTGACGTGTTCGTCCCGAATGAGCCGGCGCAACAGCACGATCGAGCGCAGCAGGCCGACGACGCCGTTGCCGCCGCCACTGTGGTGGCGTTGATCGCCTTCGGTGTCCGGGGTTTCGCCGTTCATGACAAAGAAGCTCACGCGCCGGCCATCCTTGAGAAATTGCTCGGACAACCGTTGCTGCACGCGCTCGACGCCGCCGCCCGATTTGAAATCCTTGAGAATGAACAGAATGTGCATGATCACTCCCCGACACTGATGGCGACTTTGCGTCGCGCGAGCAGGGCCAGCAGGTGCAAGAAGTTGCTGGGGTAATCGATGAGGTAGCGTTTGATCGTGTGGGGCTCGCGATACATCCGGTAGAACGCGCGCAAATGCAGGCGATTGATCAGCGCCGGGTAGTATTGCCGCGACGCCAGTGCTTCCTGGCGAATGAACCCGCCGCAGGTGAAAGCCACGCCTTCAAAGCCTGCACGCAGCACGTCCTGTTCGAATTGTTCTTGCAGCCCGGCGCCGAGGCCAACGATGAGGATGTTCGCTTCGCTGCGGCAAATATCGGCCCGAATGGCCTCGGCCTCGGCGGCATCGAAATAGCCGTTGTGGTAACCGGCAATGATCAGCTGTGGATAAAGCGTCTTGATCTTTAGGATGAACAGCTCGAGTTCGGCTTGGCGGGCGCCGACAAAATACACGCGTTTGCCTCGCTGCTCGGCACCGCCCAGTACGTGGTCGGCGATGGACGTGAAGTCAAAACTGACCCGGCCGATCGTTCTGCCGGTCACCCGCGACATGAAGGTCGACATCAACATGCCGTCGCAAAAATAAGTGATGGTGCTCGGGCGCTGCTCGAAGAAGCTGCTGATCGAGGCAAAATTAATGAAGGAATAGGCGTGGTTGGCCTCGAGTAATTTCGGCGAATACTGTCCGACCAGTTCAAGTTTCAACATGGCGCGGCTCCCGTCAGATCACTGCGGGGGTCTGGCGACCCACGGAGACGTAGGTGAAGCCGCGTTTGCTCATGCGTTGCGGATCGAACAGATTGCGCCCGTCGAAAATCAACGGTTGCTTGAGTCGCGCGCTGAGCACATCAAAGTCAGGCGCACGAAATGCTTGCCACTCGGTGACGATGATCAGCGCGTCGGCATTTTTCAGCGCCGCTTCCTTGGTGCCCGTGAGGGTCAAGTCATCGCGCGCGCCATAAATGCGCTGCGCCTCGTCCATGGCTTTGGGGTCGAACGCCTGGACGTTGGCACCGGCGCGCCACAAGGCTTCCATCAACACGCGGCTGGGGGCTTCGCGCATGTCGTCGGTGTTGGGCTTGAAGCTCAAGCCCCAGAGGGCGAAAGTCTTGCCGCTCAGGTGGCCGTCGAAGTGATTGAAAATCTTGCTGTAGAGGCTGGTTTTCTGTTCCTGATTGCGCGCCTCCACGGCCTTGAGCACCCGGGCATCAAAGTCGACGCTGGTCGCGGCGTGGATCAGCGCCTTGACGTCCTTGGGAAAACACGAGCCGCCGTAGCCCGGGCCGGGATAGATGAACTGATAACCGATGCGCGGATCGGAGCCGATGCCGTGGCGTACCTTCTCGATGTCGGCGCCAAGACTTTCGGCGAGGCAGGCCATTTCGTTCATGAAGCTGATCTTGGTTGCGAGCATGCAGTTGGCGGCGTACTTGGTCAGCTCGGCGCTGCGCACGTCCATGACGATAATTTTTTCGCGGTTGCGATTGAACGGCTCGTACAGTTCGCGCATGACGTCTTCGGCCCGCGCGCTGTCGGTGCCGATGATGATCCGGTCCGGGCGCATGCAGTCTTCGACGGCGCAGCCTTCCTTGAGAAATTCAGGATTGGAGACCACGTCGAAGGTCAGGTCGCTGCGGTCGTTGGCGGCCAGCACTTGTTCGATATGGGCGCGCACCCGATCGCCCGTGCCGACTGGCACAGTGGACTTGTCGACAATGATCTGATGACGGTCCATGTGCAGCGCGATGGTGTGCGCCACGTTCAGCACGTATTGAAGATCCGCCGAACCGTCTTCGTCAGGCGGCGTGCCGACCGCGATCAACAACACATCGCCGTGGTGCACGGCCTCGACCAGGTCGGTGCCAAAGCGCAGTCGGCCGCTCTGGTAATTGTCACGCACCAGGCTTTTCAAGCCCGGCTCGTAGAGGGGCAGGGTGCCTTCCTTCAATGCCTCGACCCTGGCAGCGTCAACATCGACGCAGAGCACACTGTGCCCGACCTCCGCCAACGCGGCGCCTTGGACAAGGCCAACATAACCAATACCGAATACGCTCACATTCATGGTCAAACCTCAGGTCGTCATGACGGTTATCAACGGTCGGGCGGGGCAGGTAGCAGTGGGGCAGGGGGTCAATAGATGTTTTTCGAGAACAGCGTGAAGGGGGTCTTGAGCAGGATTTTTATGTCGAGCCACAGCGACCACTGGTTGATGTAGTTGAGGTCCTGGGCGACCCGCAGCTGCATCTTTTCCAGCGTCTCGGTTTCGCCGCGATGCCCGGTGATCTGGGCCAGTCCGGTGATGCCCGGCTTGAGGCGATGGCGGGCCATGTAGGCGCGCACCTTGCCGGTGTAATAAAGGTTGTGGGTGACGGCATGCGGGCGCGGGCCGACCAGAGCCATCTGGCCGGACAGGACATTGAACAGCTGCGGTAATTCGTCGATGGAACTGCGCCGCAGAAAGTGACCGATCGGCGTGAGGCGGTTGTCGTTGCGGGTCGCCTGGCGCACCTCACGGTCGTCGTGGACGTGCATCGAGCGGAACTTCCACACCTTGATCACTTCGCCGTTGCAGCCGTGACGGTTTTGCTTGAACAGCACCGGGCCGGAGGAGGTGAGCTTGACGGCGGTCGCCACCAGCAACAGCAACGGGCTGAGCAGAATAATCGCCAGCGCGGCCAGGCTGCGTTCGAACAGATCCTTGCAAAACAGGCTGGCCGGATGCGAGCTGATCAGACTTTCATTGAGGTAGATGGCCGGCATTCGCTCGATTTCCGAGATCGAATGGTTGAGCAAGACCATGCTGCCAAAATCCGGAATCCACACCACGTCGACATTGACGTCCAGCAGGTCGATGTAGAGCGCCTCGATGGTGGCGGCATGCGCCATGGTCAGCACGATATAGACGCGGCGCACTTCAAGGCGCGCGATGATCTCGCGGATCGCATCCACATGGCCGAGCAGCGGCAAGATACTCGGGGCAGGGCCAGTGTCGTCGGCGGCGGCGACGAAGCCCAGCACCAGCGCTCGGTTGGGACTGGACAGCTTTTTGGCGAGCTCATGGGCGGTCGGACAGGTGCCGATGATGACCGAGCGACGCTCGTTGCAGATCCGCCGCGAGTGCAGTCGGGCGAGGTAATGCAGGGGCAGAAAACTCGCCGCCTGGACCACGAATCCCAAGACTGCCCAGACGATGATCACCTGGCGCGAATAGACCGCGCTGGTCTGGGTGACGAAGGCAATCGTCGCCAGCACCGCCAGCAGGATCAACCAGCCGGCCAGTAGCCTGCCGAGCCCGGCCAACAGGCCATAGCGTTTGTGGTAAACGCGCATGACGCTGTAGATCGGTACTGAGCCAAGCACGGTCAGGATGATCAGGATGCGATATTCGCTGGTCAGATGGCCGACTCGCCAATAAACCAGTAGCACCAGCAGCGACGTGGCTAACGTCAGTGCGCACGACCACTGGCCCCAGAAAGTCAGGCCTCGGCGGTGCGTCATATGAGCGGTATAGAGCGGTGTCATGGGCTTTACCTCAAGGCAGCAGTAATGCGTCAGCGCTGAGCGACAGACACGAGGGTGTCTCCCGCTGGCTTTTCCGTGGCTCGGCAGAGGTGAAGCGAGTTGTGTAGTGGCAGAACGGGGTGCAGCGACAGGCGTAGTCGCCCGGTGTTACCTGGGCGCGAAATCGTAGTTATAGAACGCCCGGGAATGGTGATGGCCGTACTTGCGCGCCTTGCGCAGGTCGACCTGGTTGAGCACGGAGCCAAAGACCGGCACATGGCTCTGTTGCAACATGGCGAGGCCACGCTGCACTTGGCTGATAGGTGTGCTGTCAGCCTTGACGACGTAAATGACCGCATCCGCATGTTTGGCCAGCAACAGGGCGTCGCTGATCATTTCTGCAGGTGGTGAGTCGATGATGATGTGGCGGTAACGCGACCTCAGCGCTTCAAGCATGCGCGCCATGCGCGGTGAACTGAGCAAATCCTGCGGCGGCGGTTGTAGGGCGTTGCGCGGTTCGGCAGGTGAGGGCAGGCGTGGCGCGGCGAAGGTATCTCGCGCAGCTGGCATGACCTTGCCAGCCAGCAGCATGTCCAGATTGCCCACCGAAACAATGCAGTCTTCAAGCCGCGCGGTACCGGCAATGACATTCGCCAGGCCAGGGCTGTCAGGCGGGAAATCGAAGTTCAGCGACAGGGTTGGCTGGCGCATGTCGGCATCGATCAGCAGCACACGCTCCAGAGGCGTCAGGGAGCTGGCGAGGTTGTTGGCAATGGTGCTTTTTCCCTCACCGGCGACCGTCGATGTGATCAGCACCACCTGCGATGGCATGTCGTTGCTCTGCAACATCAGCCAGGTGCGCAGGTTACGGATCGTCTCGGAAAAGCGCGGATGATCGTTGTCTTCAAACAGGCGCGCCAGTTGCCGACGATTTTTCTTCATGACTAACGGCACGACGCTCAGCAGCGGAATGTTCAGCGCGCTTTCGATCGACTCGTCGGTCTTGAAGGTATTGCTCAGGCTGTCGAACAGCAGCGCCAACGCTACACCGACCACCGCAGCAATCAGCGCGACGATCGCAACAATCAACGTTTTACGCGGTTTGCTGGGGTCAGCGGGAACGATGGCCGGGTCGACGATCCGCACTTTGGTCGAGTCCATGTCAGCGGTGGCCGTGGTTTCTTTCAAGCGGGTGACGAAGGTTTCGTACAGCGCGCGGGAGCTGTCGACCTCACGCTGGAACTCGCGCAACTGGAATTCCTTGCGGGCAATGTCCTGAATTTGTGCTTTGTTGCTGTTGAACGATTGACGCAGCGAGGCCTCACTGGCGGTGGCGAGCTGGTATTGCCGTTCGATGCCGGCAACCACCTGCTGCACCTGTAGCTGCAGGTTGCTGGTGGCAGTGCGCAATTCCGACTGCGCGGAAAGCAGGCTAGGGTGCTTAGGCCCATAACGCCCCGACAGCTCATCGACCTTGGCCTGGGCCATGGCGCGATCGGCCTGGAATTTCTGCACCAAGAGGTTACTCAAGACCGCGGGTACGCTGGACAGTCGACTCAGATCGCCGTTGCTCAAAGCCTTCGCCTGCCGGTATTCGCTTTCGGCTTCGGCACGGTTGCGCCGGGCATCGACCATGCGATTGCCGGTCATTTCCAGTTCGTTGGCGCTGATCGTGGCCACGCCGCCGACGTCGACCAGGCCTTGTTCTTCGCGGTAGCCCTGAAGCTTTTTCTCGGCCGCGCGCAGGTTGTCACGCAGCTTGACCAGCCGTGTGTTCATCCACGCCGTGGTGGTTTGCGACGACTTTTCGCTGGTGTCGAGCTGGCTGTCGGTAAAGCCACGGGCCAGGGCATTGGCTGCTGCGGCTGCCAGTACCGGGTCCGGCAGCTCGACTTCGATTTCCAGCAACTGGCTCTTGCCGACGAATTTGACGCTGGTGTGCAGCATCAGGTTCTGGGTGACCTGGTTGAATACATCTTCTTCGGTGATGGCTTCTTTTTCCGGTAGCCAGCGCTCCAGGCCGAGGCCCGGCAACCATTTGTCCAGATCAAGATCGGCCAGCCATTCACGCGGTGCAAACCATGGCTTCGGTTGCTGGCGCGGGTCGGTGAGCGGGTGAGTGGTCAGGCCGAGTTTCTTCACCGCGCGCTCGGCAAGATCACGCGATTGCAGGAGTGCCTGTTGTGTCTGTAGGTAATCAGTGGTGTTGCTGTTCGAATCCTTGACCTGCTGAAAGGACATCAGCGGAGGTGTTTTATCGTTGAACAGCAGGGTCGTGCTGCCGATGTATTGCGGGGTGATGTTCGAGACCACAATGGCCGCCAGCAAACCGCTCACCAGGATCAGCCATCCGATGCTCCATTTGGCGCGCCAGATCACCCTCCAGAGTTTCAATAGATCAAGGGTGTCCTTGTCTTCGCTGTACGGCTGATGCTGATGCACATGCGTTTGCAAAGGACGTTCGACATAGGTGCCAAGGCTGTTGTCCATGATCAGAAGAACCCTTGTGCAATGGAAATGGTGTCGCCGGGGGCAATCGTGGTGCTGCGCGTCACGTCATCGGTGAGGGTCGCACCACCGTCGCCACGCAAAATGGTCACGCGTTTGATCGAGGCTCGCTCGGTCAAACCGCCGCCCAAGGCAATGGCCTTCTCCAGTGTCAGGCCCGGCACAAACGGATAGCTGCCGGGTTTTTTCACTTCGCCATTGATGTAGAAGGAGCGGTATTCGATCTGGCTGAGGCTGACTTTCGGATCGACCAGATAGCCCTGTTTAAGTCCATCGACGATGATCTTTTCAACCTGCCCAGGGGTCAGCCCTTTGGCGGAGATTTCTCCGAGAAAGGGGTAGGAAAACGTGCCGGCATCGCTGAGACGGATCTTTTTCAGGCTCAACTCCGGCTCACCGAACACGATGATGCGCAACACATCGCCGGCGGCCAGTTTGTATTGAGTGCCGGGATCGGCCGCATGGGCAGTCGATGCCACAGCCAGCGTGAACGACAAGACAAGTGCGTGTGTGTTCATGTCGAGACCCTCTTAAAGGCTGACGTTGAAGCTGATCTGAAACACGTTGCGGGTGAAACTTTCATTGTCGGCATCGGAATCGTTGTCGCGGTAGCGATAACCGAGTTCGATATCCAGCCAGCGGCGCATGGCGTAGATGAGCGCCAGGTTGTAATCCTGAAAGTCATCGGTGCGACTTTGTCCTTCGTAGACATACCGACCGAGTCCGGCTTGCGCCACGGTGGTGATTCGTTCGGTCCAACCGTGTCGCCATCCGACTTGAGTGAACGTCGACTTTACGGCCTCCGCACCATCGTCGCCTTCGGCAAGTGCCTGGCGAGCGACAAAGGTAAACGTCGAATACGTGCGCGGTTTCCATTGCAAATCGACTTGCCAGGTGGGGTTGTCGAGGTCGTTGGATTCGCTGCTGTCGAAGTTCTTTTTTTGATAACCGACGCGCACTTTGCCCGTCGTGCGTGCCGTGAAATCCCATACGGCACCGGCCAATACGGCGTCGGATTTACTGCTGCGCGGACTGTTCGCCTGCTGATAATCGAAGTCGGTGTGGTCATATTCCAGCAAACCTCGGGTATTGCTGCCGATGCGGTGGTACCAGGTACCCGTGACGGCGGTGGTATCGCGTTCTTTATCGTCATTGATGCCATCGGCATTGTCGTAGCGCAGTTGCGCGTAATTTGCCCCGAGCTCGATTTGGTTGTCGGCACTCTTGGCGCCAAAGGTGTAAAGGCCGCCGACGCGTTTATTGTTGATTTTGTCATTGACGCCTTCGACCGCCGTCGACTCCGTGCGCTCGTACTTGCGATATTCGGCTTCGAGTTTCAAACGATGACGGTCGGTGAACTCCATGATGCTATCGGCGCGTACGCGTTGCGCTGTGTTCGAGGCATCAGACTCGTCGTGATAGATGTAGCGAGTCGGCTGCCAGATCAATCGCGTGGCGCTGTTGCGATCTTCGGCCTTGAGCTCGAAGGAGGGCGCCAGCTTGGTAATCATGGAGGACTGTTTGCGGTCTTCCAGTTCGCGAAAGTTGTCGTCATAACTTTCCGAAAACATAAAGCTCGGCGTGAAATCGAATCCGTAAACATCGATGGCTTGCGGCTCGATACTCCAGGTCATTCCCGGGTAGAAAGAGGCCATGATCAGTGCAACAGGGCAGCGTGATTTCAAGGCCATGTCATGGCTCCTGAGAAAGGCACATGAGACAAGCGGTTATTTGTAGGATTGAAAGCTTGGTTTTTGTCGTTCAATGACGCTAAGCGGCAAACAGACTGGCTGCTCGCGGTTGAGAAACTGCAGCAGGAGCAACACGCGATCGTTACCGTGCAGCGCCTGGAATACGCCCTCCAGTGGCGAGAGGGGGCCGCTTATGATTCGCAACGGCTCGCCGGGTTCGAGGCGACCGTGCACATTCGAATCCGACTCCAGGCACCGTTCGCGCAGATGCTCGATGACGCGCTCTTCCACTGCCACGGGGCCATGATTGAATTCGACGACCCGGCTGACACCTCGCGTCGAGCGCAAGGGGGCCCAATTGTCCGTACGGCTAAGTTGGATGAACAGATAACCGGGGAACAACGATTCCATGACCCGCTGCCGTTTCCCGCGAATGACGCGCTCGGTAAACAGTTGAGGATGGAAGACCACGTAGTTTTGCTGCAGCAGGTTGAGGTGGGCGCGCTCATCCTGGCGAGGCTTGCATTGCAACAGGTACCAATTGGGTTGATCCGAGCTGATTGCTGGCATGCTGGTAAACTCTTTTAGGTTCGAAAGTTTATGCAGGCAGAAGCTCTATTCAGGGCTGTGAGAAGACAATTGGCAGGGTGTGTTTTTATTATGATGTAACGCTGAAGTGTTTCAACAATGAATCACTTGTTCAGGTCGACGTGCGGCTGAACTTTTTCGAAGACAAAGCTACCGCACTGTCTGCATGTTGCAGCATTTACGTTAGGTTGCTAAGTGGTTAGCTCGGAAACTTCGGGAAGCGAGAAAAGAGCACTCGCGCCGTGTTCAGCTAGACGTTGGTAGTTATCGGCCAGTCTTCACGGTCTGTCAAACGATCCGAGTCAAAAAACACGCCATTTGTCGAGTAGGAGCCTGGCTAGCGTCTATCCTATTGTTTTTTCGTGTTTTTTATTGGCGGCCGCGTTTCTGAATTTTTCTGATCCGACTGACAAAGACCTGAACTTTACGTTTGACCTACTTCAAATTCGTTATAAGGCATGAACCGCGGCCGCCCATCAAGGCTATAACTAACCGCCAATTCGCTTGAAGGAAGCAGACATTCTGACCAGTCATTAGAACTGGCGCCGCAGGACTTATCGGGTGTGCACGGTTAAACACTTATCTCTTTGCAAGGCGATAAATCCATGCATCGATGACTGTTACTTTGGTGCTACTTGCGCAGCTTAAGTAACTAATGAGCTATAGGATCTTCATTGTTCAATTCTCGCGGATGGAGGCTCTGAATGGGATTTCTGACAATAATTAACAATCTGCCTGATCTGGCGATAGTGCATCTATAGTTTATCCGCGACCTGCAAAAATGAACTAAGTCGTCAGACAAGGAAAGGAGTTTCACAATGCATCGAGTTTCAAACGTTCTTGAGATCTTGGGAGGAAGTTATGCCTAAATCCGATACTTGGTCCGGGGCGGTAGACGGGAAGCTGGAGAATGGCCAGAAAACGGGCTTCATGGTCCAGAAGGGAGACACCCTTACGATCATCGCGTCAGGGTGGGTGGAACGCGGCCCCGGCAGGGCTTTTGGCCCTCAGGGGGACGAAAGCCTGGTGGGTTCATACAAGCCCGAGGGACTGATCTGCCCAGAAGGTCTTGTCGGTGCGCTTTTGATGAAAATAGGGGCTGACTATCTCACTCCGATCAATACAGGAGTATTCCGTTGGACGGTGCCGGTCGACGGGGAGCTCACCTTCCTGATCAATGACGTAGCCGGCGACTATAACAATAACGCCGGCTCATTCAACGTAAGTGTTGAGAAGAAAGCAGCCGTTAACCAGTCGACCGCGGATGTACTTAAATACGGCGACAAGGTTCGCCTGCTCAACGGTTATGCCGATTGGAATGGTGGTTACCTGGTTGTCCATGACCGTTCCAGAGAAGTTGGAGCCAAGCATGGCGTGGTGACCGCTGACACTCCGGAGTTGGCCGGGCCCATCGATACATGGTTGATCCGCTCAGCCACTGGCAAGGCAGATGGCTCGAGAGTCCGCAGTGGCGACGTCATCAGGCTATTCAACCTGTATGGAGACAATCCGGCCTACAACGATACAAACGGAGCCGGCTATCTCGATACGAATGGTCACGCCACGACACCAGAGCTCTACAACGTTTCGAGTGCGGACATGGCAAGCCGCGGTTTTGACAAAACCGGCCACAAGACGCTGGATTGGGTAGTGCTCTTCGGCGCTGTCGGTACGCAGATCAATATCGGAGATCCGATTAACCTGCGAAACGAATACAACAATTCTCAGGGCGGATACCTGGACACTTGTGGTCACTTCGATGGACGGAAGTTCAAAGGCTACAGTGTTTATACAAACCCATCTCCGAACAGGGCAGGTGTCGGCACGGGTAGCTGGAAATTCCTCAGAGCCAGAACATCTGGGCCAACCGCTCGCTAGACAATGGACTTGCACGACCGAACTGAAGTAGGTCTTACTTTAAAGGAGTGAATAAGTGAGTATTGAAAACAAAAAGGTTGACCTGGTTTTTTTAATCGACTCCAGTGACTCAATGAAAGATGAAGCGGCCGCGCTCAGTGAAAAACTCAATGCTGCGATCGAGGAAGCGAATAAAGCGTGTCCTTCGGATCTCCGTGTTGAGTTTCTCGGCATTGAAGGTACGTTTGCCAATTCGAAGTTTGATAAAACCGTACGCAACTACCTTACCGAAACACTCGGGGTAGATGACGGCCTGATCAAAAGTCGAAAATACGCGGCGATTGGAAATCCCGCGCAGGAAGACGTGGCACCCGCGGCCGAAGACGTCATAAAATCATATGATTGGCGCGCTGGAGCGGAAAAGAATCTGTTCGTATTGGGCGATGAAAGTCTGTACGGCGGAGAGATGGTCCTCAATGAAGAGCGTATCAAAGCCTGTGATGACGCCATCAGTGCTGCGTTGGATCACGCGGTTAAGGTTCACACTTATTTAGGAACCCCGCATCAAACTCTGCCTTATCCTACACCCGCCGATGAAAGAGCCATGATCAAGGAATACAAGCGATTGGCCTTGCGTACTGGCGGCGAACACTACATTTACACTAAGGGTATCGCGGATTTTATCCAGGTATTGAAAGATACTATTTGTGCCAGCAAAGTACCGCATGAAGATAGCGTGGACGAGAAGAAAGAAGAAGCCGATAAGCTGGAGGGTAAGGAAACCCCGGATAAGCCAGACAATACTGGACCTGGGAGCAGCGGTCTCTGTGAGCAGGCTGCCGATATTGTTCGGGCGGTAAATACACTTGCGGATGTACTCAAAGGCTTGGTCGAGTCTTGCGGACCACAACGCGCAGGCGATTGCACTTGCCATGAAAAGCCGCTCGCTAAACGTCAACAAACGGGTTGCAAGTGTGAGGGAGAACCAGCTGCAAAAAAGCCTGAACCGGCGCCCCAGTCAGACTCGTTGACTCAAAAGCCGCCGGTTAGCCCTCCACCAGTACCTGCTTCCCAAGATGAGTCCACGCAAAAACAACCCGACCAACCCATTTCCCCTCCGGTAGTACCAGCGCCCCCTCAATACACTGAAATCGACGAACTCTTCGCGATTGCTATCAATGAAAATAGTCAAGATGGCTCGGATATATACAGTCACGACCCACAAACCGGCAAAATCCTTAAGAAAGTCGTTGATAACAATCGCAATATCGGACAAAGCAACGCGCTTACGACTGATGGGTACTCCTATTATTTTTGGTCAAATCAGCGAAAAGCCTATCGGGAAAAAGATGGCAAGAGGGAGGAAATTCCCGGTCTGTCAGGTAAAAAAATTGATGGCATGGCATTCCGTAAAGACAACACTGGCTTTATGTTTACCGACTCTGCCAATCAGGTTTATTACTATCAGCATGACCCTGCAACATTGAATATGAAAAGGAGCGATAGTCACCGCCTGCAGGTCACACCTGGACCGGGAGAGAGCGTCGTGGCATTTGGGCGTGCCGACAGCCAGAAAGTCACCGACATGGCTTTCGACTCAGCCAATCGAGCCTATTTTATCGGCCTTCAGGGGCGTCTATGGGTTGTGGAGGACACGTCGTCAACCACTTCATGGCTAACGCGCTACTTGTTCCAGTTTGAACAATTAGAGACTGGCGCAGAAACCCAGTTCACCGGCATTACTTTTGACTCGCAAGGGTATGTTTATTTGTGTGGTCGGCAAATCAATAAGGGGGTGTCGCGAAGATTTATTGCTAAAGGTCGTCTAGAGGACAAAGGTAAGCTGACCCTGCTGTATAAAGGCGATCCGGGTGGTTATGCCAATATTACCACCCGCGCATTTCCTGATATTGCGGAGGAGGTGCTGAAATAAAGCAGTTATAGACAAAACGACGTAACTAGCCCTAAGCACCTGTTTGGTGACGATACTTTCCATATCGCCAAACAGGTGCGGCTTTTCTGGGGCACAAGTGGAACATATAAATACGGCTTCCACTTCGTAGTCAAAGTTATTGGTAGCTATATAACTCAATAAAAGAGCCATTTAGTTTAGTTATATTTAATTGTTATTAGGAATGGAGGAGGGCAACTCACCCAATGACCTAGGGTTAGCTCATCCTTAGCCGTCGATATATTCACTACAAAAGACAATGCATTATGGACTATGAGCGTTTGCCAAGCCCTGGGTTATCGAGGAAGCGCGTGCTTTTTTGAGGGCCGCACAGATCCTCGAACAAGGTGCTTCAATCGGTGATTTCCAGCGCTACTGGCCAGCCGTGATGAATTCGGCGCTTGCGTCTGAGCTGCTTCTCAAGTCATTCCTTGTTGAGGCTGACCGTCGATTTCCACGGTCTGAATATGATCCTGAAGTACATTTGCGTTTGGTCGCCGGCTTACCAGGAAACAGGCATGGTCTGATCGATCTCTACAACGCTATTCCTTTTGAGCTGGCAAACCAGCTGCGTGAAACGTCGGAGAGATTGGCTCCAGGCTTTCAACTGGAGAAATGGATCACGGCTAGCTCGAAGCTTTTCGTTGGCACTCGATATCCATATGAAGCCAACTCGGTTCAATCCGTTGACTTCGATGTGTTGAAGCTCGCGCCGCATCTGGATCAGTGCTAGAGAAAATGACTCGTCAACCAGTCGGTCTCAAGCTTCAAATCTGACCGCCAGAGCCCCCCAGCTCCGTATGTGGCGGTTCACATAATGTATATTATGTTAAATCATGTATTGCGCTACGTGCCCTGGCAGCAACACCGGTCTCGTTTGGTTTGGCATGCGCATCTGGATCATCCAGAGAAACGACCTACCTCATTACCCACCAGCGTGGTTCTTCCTCAGTGGTTGAACCGTAGTCTTTATACGCGCCCTTTTCTTTTAGTCTCACAATTTCAAAGGCTTTCAAACTCAAATCGAAACCGACCAAAGACTGACACTTCTCTATAACAAACAACCTCCAATTTCAAAATATTCAATAATTAGCACTCGAAGGATTTCAGCTCCAACCTCAATAGCCAATAAGTCTAAAGACCACACTTTATTTTTTGCGGATGAAGACTAGGCTCACCATTCGCGCAGGGACATATGGATGTAATGCGCGATAGCCAATCACGAAGAAATCAACGAAAGGACTACTCCATGGAAAGCTTTGGTCTCAACGATTCGCAAACCAATTGGAACGGCGGCCAGCGTATTACGCTAAACGCGGGAGATACGGCGACGTGTACTACTTTGCGTCCTGGCCAAATTTACGGAATATTCTTATACAACTCAGCGGGCAACGATAATAATGTCGACGTCAATGTTGTATGGAGCAACAGCAAAGCGCCGGTGAAAATACTCGTCCCTGGCACGACAGCCAACGCCGGCCTGGCGTCTATGGGCTTCGTCTCTGGCAGCGACACCCAGACCATTTCCATATCTATTTCGAGCGGGAGTGGCAACGGTCAAGTCGAAGCCTGGTTGGGCAGTGTGAGCATGCCAATCAATACAAGCGGCCTTACCAATAATGTTCTGCAAGCCAATGGAGAACAATATCAGTTCAACAAATACTCCCGGTACTTCGCCGTACCACCTTCAAAATGGATGAATTTGACTATTGTAAGCAAAATCACACAGTTCATCTCCTGCCAGTTTCGCGAAGCAAATGCAACTGTGTTCGTGGTCAATGAAACTTCCAACGGCTTGCTAACTGGCCAGGTGACCAGCATCGGCCCAACTGCCTCAGAGCCTGGCGCGGTTACTATCATCCCGACACAAATACAAAGCGTCTCCAACAACCTTCAGGGTGACGGTAGCCAATGGGTATGGATGGATGCGGATAGCGTGCAGGATTCTTCAAGTGCAAGCATTTCGCTGCAATCGCTTTAATTAGCAAAAAGAATAAAAAGAGTCGCACAAAGTGCGGCTCTTTTGGTGAGAGCTTATAGATTACCTGTCAGCAGATGCTGCCGACCGCCGACCCTGCTCATGGGGAACTCACGCTGGGACGCGCAGGCGGCTCGTCACCCGATTAATCTCCCCAACCACCCGCCTTGTCGCCTCCTCGATCGCTCCCTCATTGCGGCATAAAAACCAGCCCTGTTCAGCAACGGCTTGCTCAAACGCCTGAGTACAAGCGACATGCTCCTCCAGACCGCGAAGCACAGTACTGCTTAAGCCGCGCCGTCGTGCCCCTGCCCTCGCCCACGAAATCTCCGCCGCTGTGACCACCCCAACATGCAGGTCTGGCACCTGTACGTTGCGATCAAGGTTCAATTGGAGGATCTCTGCGAACGGGACTATGCGGCGAAACGCAGCATCGGACGGATACCAACGATCAATCAGGATAATGCTGTCGGTGGGTTGTTTCGTCAGCACGTGCCGGGAAATCCAGCTGCGGCTATCAGCCAGGCGTTGGCAAACTTCCAGCTCCAGATCCCGGTCAGGATGTCGGACGAGCCGGTTCACCAAGTGCATTGTTTCGCCCCTGAACGGGTCGCTTTTTTTCTCGCAAAGCCGGATGACTTTCTTATTGTCAGCCCTCAGGACTTCGGTGATGGCCTCCAACAGCGAGGTTTTGCCGACGCCTTTCGGGCCATCCAGAGCGACAAACAGCGGACGATTCATTGTTCACAGGCTTCAACGGAGAGTAGCGAACACTCTAACGGATTTTCAGGTTGAACCTCTGATGCTCAGGCGTACTCCGAAATTTAAATCCAGGAGAAACGTATGACCCAGACAGCTTTGGTCGTGGGCGCCAGCGGTATCGTCGGTAGCGCCACCACTCAATTACTGATCGACAACCAGTGGCAAGTCGCCGCACTGTCGAGACATCCTTCACAAGCGCAAGGCGTGATCCCTGTCGCGGCCGACCTTCAGGATCTTGCTTCGCTGCAACAGGCGCTGGCAGATTTAAAACCCACTCATGTGTTCATTACCACATGGTCGCGGCAAGCCACGGAGGCCGAAAACATTCGCGTGAATGCCGCCATGGTACGCAACGTGCTCACCGCTATTCGCCCAGCCAGGAGCGTTCAGCACGTAGCACTGGTTACCGGGTTGAAACACTACCTCGGCCCGTTCGAAGCGTATGGTAAAGGCAGCCTGCCGCAGACACCGTTCCGCGAGGAGCAGGGTCGTCTGGATGTTGAAAACTTCTATTACGCCCAGGAAGACGAACTCTTCGCCGCGGCTGAAAAGGACGGTTTCACCTGGAGCGTTCATCGCCCGCATACCGTCACTGGGGTAGCCGTTGGCAACGCGATGAACATGGCAACTACCCTCGCCGTCTATGCCTCGATTTGCAAACAAACCCATCGGCCTTTTGTGTTTCCGGGGTCACGGGTGCAATGGGACAGCCTCACCGATATGACGGACGCGCGGCAGTTGGCGAAACAACAACTATGGGCAGCCACCACGCCGGCTGCGGCCAATCAGGCATTCAACGTCACTAATGGCGATGTTTTCCGTTGGAAATGGATGTGGGGGCGCATTGCCGAATACTTCGATTTGCCTGCTGCGGACTATCCCGCTTCACTCTCACCCCTTGAGAAACAGATGGCTAACGACCAAGCCATATGGACGCAGATAGTCACGGAGCACGGCCTGAAAGAACCCGATATTGGTCGCCTGATATCGCCATGGCATACCGATGCTGACCTTGGGCGACCCATCGAAGTTGTCACGGATATGTCGAAAAGCCGCACCCTGGGATTCACGGCATACCAAGCGAGCGATCAGGCATTTTTCGACGTGTTCGACAAATTACGAGAGATGCGTTTGATTCCTTAGACCGTTCCAGAACGCTGGGCTGACTTGTTCGCGCCAGGCTGCTCCCACAGAAAATCAAGGTGGGCACTTGGCGCTGTCCCTGATTGAACAGAACTTTTCCGCGCTCTCTCTCCGAACGACCTGGTGGTCCATCCGGAAACCTCGACTTGATGTTCCATAGCGCCGCGTTACAGGTTAAACCTACGCGCCTTTGCCCTCCCCTGATCTGAAATATCCAAACTCCAAGCAAAATCCAAATGCCTCAGGCCAAGTGCCTGGATAGTGCGTTCTACAAGAGTGCTCTGTATCCAAGTGTGTACCGAGGCGGACGCGTTACACAACATTGAGCTTGCAGCAGCGCAAGACACAAGCGAGATACACCAACCGGATGAACTACGGCCATGGCCAGCGCAGTGGGTCCCGTGCCTGCCACCTCTCATTGGAAGTACCTGAAGTGCTTCCACTTTCTTGACGACAAGTCGGAGAATTAAATCAATGCAAGCAAACATGTCATCAGTCTTGAATCGGCTGCACCTTAACCTCGATCGCGTTGGAGACTGGATCGCACCTTTAAGCTTGCGCATATTTCTCGCTTGGGAGTTTTTTGAAGCCGGGTGGGAAAAGTGGAACGGTGAGAACTGGTTCCCAAGCATTCAAGGTGCATTTCCTTTTCCCTTCAATCAGCTGCCGGCTACGTTTAACTGGCAGTTATCAATGTGGGCAGAACTGCTCTGTTCCATTGCTTTGCTTGTAGGTCTGGGAACCCGCCTCTCGGCACTTGTCCTCATAGTAGTAACCGTCGTGGCGACTGCCGCAGTTCACTGGCCAGCAGACTGGTCGACGTTGAGCGACCTGGCCAAGGGTTACTCCGTCAGCAACAAAGGTTACGGCAACTTCAAGCTGCCCTTGATCTATCTCGTAGCACTGGTGCCGCTGCTGTTCACAGGAGCCGGAAAGCTGAGCCTGGATGCATTCATCGATCGGTGTAGCAAGCGTTTGAATGCGCGCTGAGGACCGTGGATTCCGGAGAACGAAACTCATGCAAACGAACATTTCATCATCAGTGCATTTAGATCCACAGCCCCCACTTGAGGCAACCGTTGGCCTCGGACTTCGCCGTGCGCTTCTCAAAACGCTTCGTGACGCTCCCGTTGGCGATTTCGACTTTCTAGAGGTTGCTCCAGAGAATTGGATCGGCATTGGCGGCGCTCATGGAGATGCCCTGAAGTTGCTAGCTGAACGCTATCCGCTGTCATGCCATGGCCTGTCGCTTTCGTTAGGTGGCAGTGCGCCCCTGGACGAGTCTTTTCTTGAGCAAGTACGCGGGTTCCTCGATCGCTTCAACGTGCCGTTTTATAGCGAACACCTGAGTTACTGCAGTGACGATGGCCAGCTATACGACCTGCTGCCATTGCCTTTTACTGAGGAGGCAGTACATCACGTTGCTGCGCGCATTCGTCGTGCACAGGACATTCTTGGCCGCCGTCTTGCTGTAGAGAACGTCTCTTACTACGCCGCTGCTCACCAGGATATGGACGAACTTACGTTTACCAACGCAGTACTTCGCGAGTCCGATTGCGACCTATTGCTCGACGTTAACAATGTGTACGTCAACTCAGTGAACCATCGGTTTGATCCAACGGTTTTCCTGGCCGGCCTGGAACCAAAACGCGTAGTCGCTATGCACGTGGCTGGCCATTATGACCAAGCCGATGACCTGATAATTGACACCCACGGCGCCTCGGTCAAACCGGTCGTCTGGTCATTGCTGAGGCAGGCTTATGACCTCTTTGGTGTGAAACCAACGCTACTGGAGCGCGATTTCAACTTTCCGTCCTACGCCGAGCTTGTGGCTGAGCTGAATATCATCAGGCTGTTGCAGCGCGACGCGGATGCTTGGGTGCGGGTGACCGCCGATGGCTGACTTCACTGCAAGTTTGCACAGTCAGCAACTCGCGATGACCCGTTACCTTCGTGATCCGGACAGTTATCCGCCGCCTGCGGGGATGAACCCCGTAAGAGCCCGGGTTTATCTCGATTTGGTGTTGAATAATCTATTGGGGTTGCTGGGTGGAACGTTTCCGGTACTGGTTGCCGTGCTCGGTGATGCCGGTTGGCGTGCACTGGTGCGACGTTTTTTGCGTGACTACCGCACGCAAACGCCACGTTTCGGAGAAATCGCACGTGAGTTCGTTGACTTCGTAGCGAGCCTGGAGGACTCGCCGGGTCACGAACATCCCTGGTACCCGTTCCTGCCTGAACTGGCCCATTACGAGTGGGTGGAGATGGCGCTGCAACAGTTGGACGCTGCCCCGTTAATGGCCAGTGATGCGGCGCAGTTACTCGACCGCCCTCTTCGGCTCTCCCCGCTCGTCTGGCCGCTGGCTTACACCTGGGCCGTGCATCGTCTCGGGCCAGGAAACCTGCCTTCTGAAGCGCCAGAACAACCAACATTACTGCTGATCAGCCGTGTGCCGAGTGGCCAAGTGCAGTTCTCGCAGGTCAGCCCGCTGGCATGGCGTTTGTTGCAGCGGATCGAGCAGTTCCCGGATATGGACGGCCGGGCGCAGTTGCATGCGTTGGCTGCAGAGGCTGGTGCTTCAGATGTGACGAGCTTCGTTGCCGACGCACTGGTTCTGCTGCGCCAGCTTCATGAGCAAGCTGCAGTCGGCGTAGCGGCGGCACCTGTTTTCAGGCTGTTGTCCTGACTGACCATTAACGGCTCATGGGCGGCTGTGTGCGTCCAGCAGGAAATGCAATCGCACTTTTTGTATCGCTGTGTACCCGTGCGCGGACTCTTGGGATTGGCTTACAAATCGCTCCCTTGCCTGATACAGCGTGGATACATAGCTCCGGCTTAATAGGTCTTACCCGATAAGGTCGCCCTGTCGAGGTGGAAAACGCTTGCATGCTTAAGTCATGGAATTCCAGGCTTTTCCCACTTCGCCTAGAGCTTCCGTAAGGGTTTATTCGCCCTGTGGCATGAATTGCGGCTTGGCCGCACAAAGCATCTGGAGAATCACCATGTACCGTAAATCATTATCAAACAAAACCAGTCTTGGCCTGGCTGCTATTGCTTTAGCTGGCGGCATGAGCCTGGCATCGTCTGCGGCTTTTGCTGTTGAGGCATTGCCCCAAGGCTATCAACTGGCATCGGCAGACAAAGCCGGCGAAGGCAAGTGTGGCGAGGGCAAATGCGGTTCTAGCCAAGCCAGCGACAAGTCCGCTACTGCCGAAGGCAAGTGCGGTGAAGGCAAGTGTGGTGACGACTCTTTCGCTCGCACAGACACCGACCATGATGGCCTCGTCTCTCTTAAAGAACTCCTGGCTGTGGCACCTCAGGGCGGTGAAGAATTTCAATCGATGGACACCAATCACGATGGTTTTCTTACGGAAGGTGAGGTCTACAAGTTCAGGACCAACCAGTACACCTCCAACGGCAAGAAAGTACCTACCGAGCTTTTCACCCGCATGAGCAAAGCGCAGAACTGATTCCTTTTCCCGCAATATTCACCCTCCCTGCGGCTGCAGCCAGGGAGGGCGATTTACTTCTGAATAGCTTCCGGTGGCCTGCATGCGACTTTGTCCGGAATCTAATCACGCCAGATATTTATTAGTTACACGGCGCCATAAGTGATGTTCTGCAACCCTCATTTATTCATTAAACGCAACATTCTAAAGTCGACCCCACTGCTCGCCTCATCCTATCGATGGGTCGCCAAAAGGAGACTTTCCCATGCACTTTCAGGGCGTATCAAAGCAAGCCTCAAACGGTGCAGGGCAACCTTTTTCGAACCCCTGCGCAACCCACAGGTCTGCTGCGGAACGATCTCTGGAAATAACCGCCATGTCCACCCGACACACTCTGGTCTTACTTGCTCGAGGCGGATATGCCGCGCGAGGTGTTCTGTATCTGATCATCGGCATCTTCGCGCTGCTCGCAGCGCACGACTCCACCAAACCGAAAGACAGCCACAAAAGTCTTGAGGCGTTGCTGAGCCAGCCGTTCGGCTATGTACTTGTGGGTCTGGTGGTCGCCGGGCTTCTTGCCTTCGCCGCCTGGCGTGCATTACAGGCTATTCGCGACATTGATCACCACGGCAACGAACTCAAGGGCCTGGTCATTCGTGCTGGTTTGCTGGCCGGTGGTCTGGTCAATGCGGCACTGGCCTTCTTTGCCTTGAGCCTGCTGGTGAGTGGCGTTAGAAGTTCCGGCGGTTCCGGGGATGGCAAGACCAAGGATCTACTGGCGCAGTTGTTGTCGTTCGAGCACTCGAACATGCTGATTTACCTGATCGCGCTGATCCCGCTGGGTGTGGGAATCGCGCACATCATTAAAGGCTGGAAGGCCTCGTTCGAGAAGTATTTCGAGGCGGATGATGAAGTGATGCGCTATGTGCGCCCAGTGTCGCGGTTTGGGCTGATCGCCCGCGGCGTGGTGTTTATCGAGATTGCCCTGCTGATGGCTGTCAGTGGCTCGATATACCAAGCGACCCATCCTCCCGGCATGAAGGAAGCGCTTGATGCACTGCAGAATCTGCCGGCAGGCGGTGTGCTGCTGATGCTAATGGCGTTGGGCTTGATCGCGTTCTCGGTTTACAGTTTTTCCGAAGCCGCCTGGCGCAGGATCAACATGGATGTGCCGTTGTAAGCGGCGCCATTCGAGGGGGCGTACCCCCTCGACATCCAGTTATCAGGTAAACAGATCAACACCCAGTTGGAAGGCGACCCAAAGCGCCAGTCCGGTGGCAAACAGCAGCGCGATGTTTTCAAACAGGTTGTTGCGATATTGCTTGTCCAGCAGCGACTTCTGGTTGGACATGATCAGCAAGCCCAGGGAAATCACCGGCAAGCCAATGATGTTCAACGCGCTGACACCAATGGTCAGTGTCACGAAGTCCGGCATGCCCGGCAACGACCAGATCAGCGGTGTGACCAGGATGAACAGCATGAACCACTTGTGCATCGGGTCGTGATGGAACTCTTTGCCGTACTTCTCGCGACGCTCAGGGCGCACGTGCTGGAAGGCATCGGTGATCAGCATCGGGAACGCCGTGGTCTTGCCTGAAATGCTGGCAAACAACGTCGCGAACACACCGATGAAAAACACGTACCAGCCGATCGGGCCGAAGAAGATTTCCAGTGCCTTGCCCAGGTCGCCCAGGGTTCTCACCTCGATACCGTTGGGCCGCAGGATTTCCGCACCAACGATCCAGATGGCCAGGTTGATGATGATCCCGACGAATACGGCAAACAGCAGGTCGTTGCGCTGAATGCGCTTGTGCTGCGGTCCGATCCAGCCTTTCTGGCGCATGACATAGGGGTGAACGAAGTTTGCGATAGAGCCTGCAACCGCACCGATCACCGAGACGGCCACCAGCAATGCGCCATGCACACCTTCGTCAGGCGGAATGCTGAAGCCGATAGTACCTTTGATGATGCCGGTGACATCCGGGCCCGACATCACCGCCAGGGCGATGAACGCCAGGGTCATGATCGCCAGCAGCAGCTTCATCACGCCTTCGATCATTGTGTAGATGTTGCGACCCACCAACATCCAGACCGCCAGCACCACGGCCACCGAGCACAGTAATGGCTGATCGATCTTGAACAGCATCGCCAGCGACTCCCCTGCTCCCTTGATCATGTAGGCATTCATCAGATGCCCCATCAACAAGGCATAAACGAGCATGAACCAGGCAAACACCGGGTTGAGCTGGGCGTAGCCCTGGAGAATGGTCATGCCCTGGTTATTGCACAGCTGGAAGCGGGCAATGATGTTGACGATCAGGTACCTCAACAACAACGAAACCGCCAGCACCCACATCATGGCGTAGCCGTAATTCGCACCGGCCACGGAGGACGTGATCAGATCCCCGGCACCGAGCCACGACAGCACGGCGATAATGCCGGGGCCCAACAGTTTAAGCATGCGCATGAAACGGTTTTGCGGTTTCGCAGCGGCCTGATGATCGAGTGAAGGCATGCTCGTCATAGGGGTATCTCCGTTATTGTTTTTGTGAGAACGATTGCAGCTCGGCACATTAGGTACGATGTCGTACAACAACGCTAATGGGAGAGTATGTAAAAATGTTTCAAGCGTCCCTGGCCGTCGCCCTCCCCGATCATTTCTCCCAGACCAACTCAGTCACCTTATCGTTATCGCTCGAACGCAGCGGCGCGGACGGCCGACAAAATAAGCGTTGAGACATCCGTTAATCACTCATAGGATGACTGATCACAAAAACAACAAGGCTGAAATTGATGAACAAAATCGCCGTTATCGCCGCGGCTGTCGCCTCCGGTCTGTGCCTGTCTGCCAATGCGGCTACCTATGCTTACGTCTCAAGCCCCGGCGACGGTCTGATCTCGCAGTACCGCCTCGATCAGGACAACGGCGCACTCACCCTCGTGGAACAGACTCAGGCTGGTGACCAGGTCAATCCCATGGCCATCACCCCTGACGGCAAGGTGCTGTTTGCAGCCTTGCGCGTCAAACCCTTCCAGGTTCTGGGCTACCGGATCGATTCGAAGAGCGGTCACCTGACGCCATTTACCCAGGCGCCTCTGGCAGAGAGCATGGCCTATCTGTCTACCGACCGAAAGGGACGCTATCTGCTCGCTGCGTCCTACGGCGCCGATCTCGTCAGCATTCAGAAGATCGCTAAGGATTATCAACCTTCCGCCAATGTCCTCCGCTACAAGACCGGCCTGCATGCGCATTCGATCCGTACCGAGCCGAGCAATCGCTTCGCCTACGCCGGTAATCTTGGGACAGACAAGGTTCTGCAATATCGCCTGGATGCGCAGACTGGTGAACTCAGCCCGATTGGCAGCGGCTACGTCAGTGTTCCAGACAAAACCGGGCCTCGGCATCTGGCGTTCTCGCCGAACGGAAAATTCCTCTACGTGGTCGGCGAAATGAGCGGCACCGTGACCGCGTTTTCAATCGACGACACTACCGGCGCGTTGACGCAGATTGCCGATGCCAACGGCATTCCTGCGCGCTTGAAACTGGCCCACGGCGAAGTTCGTGATGCGCGCAACAACGATTTGAAAGAC
Source organism: Pseudomonas sp. SWRI81 (assembly GCF_014268545.1). Taxonomy (NCBI): domain Bacteria; kingdom Pseudomonadati; phylum Pseudomonadota; class Gammaproteobacteria; order Pseudomonadales; family Pseudomonadaceae; genus Pseudomonas; species Pseudomonas sp. SWRI81. Next base: position 112,197 of record NZ_JABWQS010000009.1, on the reverse strand, counting down.
GACCCCACTCCGCGCATCTGGGCCGCTGACCTGCGCATGTCCCCGGATGGAAAACTTCTGTTGATGAGCGAGCGCACCAGTAGCAGCGTCTCTGCATTTGCCGTTGACCCGTCTACGGGAGGACTTGAGTTTCTCGACAACTACCCGGTACAGGAACAGCAACCGCGCAATATCGCCTTTTCCCCCGACGGTCGCTGGTTGCTGGTGACCGGCGAAAAAAGCGCCAAAGTCGGCACTTACGCCGTCAGTAAAGACGGCGCCCTGAAGCGTGTCGGTGAAGCGGCATCCGGCAAAGGCGCGTTATGGATAGAGATTCTGCAAACGCCTGATGCCTGACTATTTGCGCAGCAGCCACTGCTCTGTGCGCCGCATTTGTATCACTGTGTAGCGTTGGCTGGCGCAGATACATTCGCATGCGAAGTTCAGCCGCGCGAACACATATCTGGCACATTTAGCGCGCTAAATACCACTGTCGCTTCCATTCCTCCTTTACTCACCGACAGGACATCACCATGAACAAAGTATTCGCAACCCTCGCCCTCACTGCCGCCATGTTCGGTGCCAGCGCCGCGTTCGCCGCACAGGACAAACCCACTGTGGTGTTGGTACACGGTGCGTTCGCCGATTCGAGCAGTTGGAACGGCGTGGTCAAGATTCTGGAGAAGGATGGCTATCCGGTAATTGCCGCCGCCAACCCGCTGCGCTCGGTCAAAAGTGACGCGCAGTCGGTGGCGGATGTGCTGGCCAGCGTGAAAACCCCGGTGGTGCTGGTCGGTCATTCCTACGGTGGCCCGGTGATCAGCGCAGCCGCTTATGGCAATGCCAACGTGAAAGCTCTGGTGTACGTCGCCGCTTTTGCGCCAGAAGCCGGTGAAACGGCGGCTGAACTGTCCGGGCGTTTCCCCGGCGGCACCCTCGGCCCGACGCTCGCGGCCCCGGTTGCTTTGGCCGACGGCGGCAAGGACTTGTACATCCAGCAGGACAAATTCCATGCTCAATTCGCTGCCGACGTTTCCCCGGCTGATGCGAAGTTGATGGCCGCGACTCAACGCCCGGTGACCGTCGCCGCGCTCAATGAAGCCGCGACCGAACCCGCATGGAAAACCGTGCCGTCGTACTTCGTCTACGGCGATCAGGACAAGAACATCCCGGCGCAAGCCCTGGCGTTCATGGCCGAGCGGGCTCACGCGAAGAAGACCGTGGTGGTCAAAGGCGCGTCGCACGTGGTGATGGTGTCCAACCCGAAAGTCGTCGCCAACCTGATCGAAACCGCTGCGACGACGCAATGACCGATGGATGGGAGCGATCCTGCTCCCTTCCTTGAATTCACCGCAGAGATCATTTCACCGACTGAAACAATGGATTGCGATTTCTGGCCATTCCCTCCAAACCGACTGAAGGTCAACATGAGCTCAACTTTGGGTTTACAGCCCTTGGCAGCTCACCGGCCCGTTGCACACGAGGAGAATCAAAATGGACACAGTGTCGAAATCAGCGTCCTCGCCCTGGCACGAAGGTGAGCTGACTCTGCAGCGTGCTGTCGGCGCCGTGGACATGATGGCGGGCGTTGGCCAGCGGCAACTGGCCCGCGACTGGATGCCGGATCAGCACCGTGAGTTCTACGCGCAACTGCCCTTCGTGGTGCTCGGCGCGGTCGACAGCCAGGGCGATCCATGGACAACGATCCGCACCGGCCAGCCCGGTTTCATGGAGTCGCCGTCTCCGCAAACCCTCACGATCAGACTCGACGATCAGCCCAACGATCCGGCTCAGCCAGGTTTGCAGCCCGGCGACGCGATCGGCATGCTCGGCATCGAATTGCATACGCGTCGGCGCAATCGCATGAACGGTACGATCAGCCGTCGCGATGGCAACAGCCTTGAGATCGGCGTAACGCAGGCTTACGGCAACTGCCCGCGCTACATCAATCTGCGCCAGTACGCGTTCGTCGACGAGACCACCGACACCGCGCTCGACTTGACCGTCAGCGAACCCCTCGTGCGCGACATGATCACCGCTGCCGACTCGTTCTACGTCGCCACCTACGTTGTGCGCGACGGCCAGCGACAAGTCGATGCCTCGCATCGCGGCGGCAAATCCGGATTCGTCCATATGGATGACGACGGCACGCTCACCATCCCGGATTTCTCTGGAAATCTGTTCTTCAATACCTTGGGTAACATTCTGCTCAATCCGCGTGCCGGGCTGACCTTCATCGACTTCGAAAGCGGCGACCTGTTGCAAATGACCGGCACCGCAGAGGTGTTGCTCGACGACCCGCAAATAGCCGCCTTCCAAGGGGCCGAGCGTCTGTGGCGGTTCAAGCCGCAGCGCATCGTTTATCGTCAGGCCGCGCTGCCGTTGCGTTGGATCGATCAGCCCGAGGGCGATTCGCCCAACTCGCAAATGACCGGCAGTTGGGAGCAGACCCGCGAGCGCTTGCAGGCGCAAGCCCTGCGTAATCAATGGCGGTCATTGCAGGTGACGCGGGTTGTCGATGAGAGTCCGCAGATCCGCTCTTTTTACCTGCAAGCCAACGATGGCTTCGGCCTGCCCCGCTTCGAACCGGGGCAGCATGTGCCGATCAAGGTTTTGCTGGACGGACACGCCGCCGCGTCGATCCGCACCTACAGTGTTTCCAGCGCGCCGTCGGATGAGTTTGTGCGCATCAGCGTCAAACGCGACGGCTCGGTGTCTGCGCACTTGCACGACCGCGTTCAGGCGTTGGATCTGATCGAAGCTCGCGCGCCACAAGGCGATTTTACTGTCGATGCGACGGAGCGGCGCCCTTTGGTGTTGTTGGCGGCCGGGGTCGGGGTGACGCCGTTGCTGTCGATGCTGCGCGAAGTGGTCTATCAGGGCAAACGCATCAGCCGCATGCGCCCGACCTGGCTGATACAAAGCAGTCGCACCGTCGAAGATCTGGCCTTTCGTGAGGAAATCGATGATTTGGCAGCGCGTGCAGGCGACAAAGTGCGTGTGCTGCGGGTGGTCAGCCAGCCACCCGTCGGTACTCCTCCGCAGGGCTACGACCACGCCGGGCGCATCGACATCGCTTTATTGAAAAGCCTGCTGCCGCTGGATGACTACGACTTCTACTTGTGCGGCCCGGGCAGTTTCACCCAGGCGCTGTACGACGGTCTGCGCAAAATGCGCATCCCCGACGATCGCATTCACGCCGAGACCTTCGGCCCGTCGACATTGTTGCGCGATGTTGAAGTCAGCACCCCGGCACCGCCGCAAGCCCCCATCGCTGCGGAACCGGTCAAGGTGCTGTTCGCCGCCTCCGGCAAGGAAGCACGCTGGGCACCGGGTTCCGGCACGTTGCTGGAACTGGCCGAGGCCCGCGGTCTGAACCCTGAGTTCAGCTGTCGCGGCGGTTCGTGCGGCACCTGCAAAACCCGCTTGAGTAGCGGCCAGGTGCATTACCTCAGCCCGCCGGCCATACGCCTGGCGGACGACGAAGTGCTGATCTGCTGCGCCGCGCCGGCGCAGGGCAGCGAAACGTTGGTGCTGGATGTCTGAGTCAGCGCCAGGCTGACTAGGGTTTCGCTACCGCTACCACCCTGCCCGCCGAGCCATGCTGACGGGCAGTGACCAGACCGACGAAGGAAATAACCAGCGCCAGGCCAATGGTCGAGGACACTTCAAGCCGATGCGCCGGGGTGAACATCATCACAGCGAGGGCCGTGCAAATAAACGCGATCACCAGCCAGGTCAGCCAGGGAAACAGCCACATGCGCAAGGTCAGTTCGACCTTCTCCCTTTCCAGCCGACGGCGCATACGCAACTGCGAAATCGCGATCACCAGGTACACCAGCAAGGCAATCGCGCCGGAACTGGCGAGCAGGAACTGAAACAGCCCGGCCGGCATGAAGTAGCTGAGCAGCGTGACGCCGGCGCCGATCACCGTACTGGCAATCACCGCCGCTCTTGGCACGCCGGCCGCCGAGGTCACTTTCAGCGCGGGCGGTGCGTCACCGCGTCGGCCCAGCGAATAAAGCATGCGCGAAGAAATGTAGATCGACGAGTTCATGCAACTGGCCACGGCGATCAACACCACCACGTCGACGAGAAACTTGGCGTGAGGAATGTTCATCAGTTCGAGGGCGCGCTGGTAAGAGCCCACCGAGGCGAGCAGCGGGTCATTCCACGGCACCACGGAAATTACCACGAAGATCGAGAGTAAATAGAAAATGCCGATGCGCCAGATCACCGAACGTGTGGCCTTGGCGATGTTCTGCGCGGGATTGTTCGATTCTGCTGCGGCGATGGTCACCGCCTCAGTGCCTATGAAACTGAACATGATGGTGATGAATGCGCCGACCACGGCGGACAAGCCGTTGGGGGCGAAACCACCGTGCTGCGCCATCAGCGAACTCAAGCCACTGGCTTCCCGCTCGGGAATCCAGCCCATCAACACCGCAAAACCCAGGCCGATGAAACCGATGATCGCGATGACCTTGGCCATCGCAAACCAGAACTCGAACTCACCGTATTTCGACACGCTGAACAGGTTGGTAATCACCAACAAGACGATCGACAGCAAGGCAAACAGCCACGCGTCGACTTGGGGAAACCATTGGTTGAGCACATGCCCGGCGGCCAGCGCCTCGATCGGTATCACCAGCACCCAGAACCACCAGTAAAGCCATCCGATGGTGAACCCGGCCCAGCGACCGATCGCCTGATCAGCGTAGGTCGAAAACGAACCGGTGTCGGGATGCGCCACGGCCATTTCGCCGAGCATGCGCATGACCAATACCACCAACAGTCCGGAAAACAGATAGGCCAGCAAAACGGCTGGCCCGGCGGCGGCGATAGCGTGTCCTGAGCCGACGAAAAGTCCTGCGCCGATGATGCCTGCGATGGAGAGCATGGTGACGTGACGCGGTTTGAAACCTTGCGCCAACTGACCGGTAGAGTCCTTGGGGTTCAGGCTATTCATGGGTTCTTATTGTTCTCATGATCGACGTTTCGGGCCACTGACTGAGCGTCAGGCGATCATCATTGCTCGCCGTCGAGACCGGCGAAAGCAGCGGCGCAGACGCTTCGGCGAGGAAATGATGCGTCACCTTACGTGGCCAGGCCGCACGCTCACTAGCCTGTATGCGGCATGTCGATGCCTGATCTCGACATGCCACAGTCAGGCCATCATGGCCCAGAAGCGACAGCTAAGCCGGGTTTACAGCGTGTAGGAAATCCCCACCTGTACGGTTCTCGGTGCGCCCGGATAGGCGTAGACGTTGCCGAACGCGCCCTCTTCGTAATCACTGTCGAACAGGTTTTTTACGTCGAGATTAATCCGCACGTTGTCGTTGACCTTGTAGAAACTCAGCAGATCGACCACGGTGTAGCTGCCCATCGAAAATGCTGTGTTGGCAGTCTGCCCGGCGCGCTCGTCGACGTATTTCACACCAGTGCCCAGGCCAAGGCCTTTGAGGGTGCCGTCCTGGAATTCATAAACGTTGAGCAGGCTGAAGCTGTTCTGCGGAATGTTCAGCAAACGCGTGCCGGAACGCAACGTGTTGTCCTTGGTCACCTCGGCATCGACGTAGGCGTAACCGCCGATCACTCGCCACTCGGGGGTGAGATTGCCGGTGACATTGAGGTCCAGGCCACGGCTGCGCACCTCGCCGGCCGCCACGTTAAACGTCGAATCCACCGGATCGGTGGTCAGCACGTTGCGTTTTTCGATCTGATAGATCGCCGCCTCGACACTCAACTGCTGGTCCAGCGCCTCCCACTTCAGGCCCATTTCGTAGGACTTGCCTTTCTCCGGGGCGAAGCCACCGCCAGTGCGGCTGGCGCCGGTGTTGGGCTTGAACGAGCGTGCGGTGTTGGCGTAGACCGCCAGCGTCTCGGTCAAATCGTAGGTCACGCCGAGGCGCGGGGTTACCGCGTTGTCGCTGGCTTGCCAATTCTTGCCGCCTGGTACGTAGGTTTCGTAGTCATGTTCGAAGCGTTCGAAACGCGCCCCGGCCAGCACTTTCAGTTTGTCGGTCAACGCAACCTGATCCTGGACGAACGCAGCGTAAGTCTTCAGGTTTTCCTTGTCGTGAGTCGGCGTACGGGTCAGTGCCGGGCGTGGCTGACCGTAGACCGGATTGAAGATGTCGATCGGATAGGCCCCGACCGCGCCGCTGGAGCGCTGGATGATCGATTTGTAGTCGTAATCTTCGTATTCGATGCCGGTGAGTAAGGTGTGCTGCAAGGCCCCGGTGCTGAAATGCCCGGTGAGGTTGAGCTGGGTGTCCTTGTCGGTCCATTCCAGTTTGCGATAGTTGAAGTTGCGCCCCAGCGTGCGGCCGTCAGCGGCAATGCCGTTGGCCTCGATCGCGTCGCCCTTGAGCGAGCCGTCGAGCCACTGGAAACCGCCGCCCAGGGTCCAGTCATCATTGAGCATGTGCTCAAAACGCAGCTGCGCCATGTTGTTGTCGTTGTGCAGCTTGCCGACGTCTTTCTCACCGAAGAACGTGTCGCGCGAGGCCGTGCCAATCTGCTTCGGATAGCGCGTCAGGCCTCGGTCCAGCGGCGCGTTGTTGCGCATGAAATCGCCTTCGAATATCAGCTTGGTCGCGTCCGATGCCTGCCAGGTCAGCACCGGCGTAATGCCGTAGCGTTCGGTCTCGACGTGATCGCGAAAGGTGTCGCCGCCCTCGCCCACCACGTTCAGTCGGTACGCCAGTCGGCCTTCTTCATCAAGCGGGCCGGAGGCGTCCAGCGTGCCGCGCTTCATGCCCTGGTCGGTCAACTGACTGCCAAGAGTGACGCTGCGCTCGGGCAATGGCTGCTTGGACACCACGTTGAAGGTACCGCCCGGATCGCCACGACCATAGAGCATGGTGGCCGGGCCGCGCAGGACTTCCAGCCGTTCGATGGTGTTGGCATCTGGCATGTTCGGGTAGCCACGATTGATCGGGAAACCGTTGCGGTAGAACTCGCCAGTGGTAAAACCGCGCACGGTGAACGTGGTCAGCCCCTGCCCGCCGAAATTGTTCGCCCGCCCGACGCCGCCGGCGTAATCCAGTGCGTCCTGCAAGCGGGTGGCGCCGATGTCTTCAACGGCGTCCTTGGTCACGACGCTGATCGATTGTGCGGTTTCGTGAATCGACGTATCGGTGCGCGTCGCACTGGCCGAACGTGTCGCCCGATAACCCTGCACCGGGCCGTCTGCCCGCTCGTAATCCGCCGTGCCGACGACGTCGGTGGCCTCCAGCTCCAGCGTTGATGAGGACTTGGTTTGCTCGGCCCATGAAGTTGAAGACAACGCCTGCAGCACACAAATGGAAAGCAGAGTACGACGCATGAAGTGAAAACCTTTACGAATAGGCCAAAACGAAGGGCAAAGCCGCCAGTGAAAACGCGGCGCATGGTATACCGGCGTATTCGTAATTGAAACGTATTCTTATTTGTCATGTTGGTCAGGGTGTGCGATCACGAAGTGCCGTGTCAGGCCACTGACGCGTTGAATGACAGATCGCTTTCGCGAGCAGGCTCGCTCCCACAGAAATCGGGGAGTGAATAAATATCAATGGTTCGCCGCTATACAGTGTAGGAGTGAGCCTGCTCGCGAAGGCGGCGGGTCAGTTGATACATGAGTTGGCTGACCCACCGTTATCGCGAGCAGGCTCACTCCTACAGGGATTTCGGACACGCCGCATGATCCCTGACCTGTTACATATCCACTGTGGGAGGGGGCTTGCTCCCGAAGGCGGTGGGTCAGCTTGGACATTCATTTGCTGACAGGACGCCTTCGCGAGCAGGCTCACGCCTACAGGGGTCGCAGTGACAGGTTCAAACCCGCAACAATTGTCGGGTCATCGCCATCGAGGTCTCCAGCGACTGCCCGGTGCGTTGCAATTTGTTCAACAGACTGGCGCCGAGCCACAGCTGATACAAGGTCTCGGCCAGATGCCGCGCATCGCCCTCGGGCAGACTTTTGTCGGCCTGGCCTTGTTCGATGCACACCGTGATGCGCGCGATAATGCGTTCGGCGCCATCGCGCAGGGTCAGGCGCATCGACTCGGACAAGTCGGCGACTTCGGCGCTGAGTTTCACCACCAGGCATTCGTCGCCGTGGCCTTCCAGGGTGCAGCGGTTCTGCCAGCCCTGCCAATAATCCATCAACCGCTCGAACGCGCTCAGCCCGGGCAGCGTCAGGCGCCGCTCCATGTCTGCGAGGTAGTCGACAAAGTAATCTTCGAGCAGCGCCTGACCGTACAACTCCTTGGATTTGAAGTAGTGGTAGAACGAGCCTTTGGGCACACCGGCGGTTTGCAGGATCTCGTTGAGGCCGACACTGGTGAAGCCCTTCTCGGCCATCATCCGGTGGCCGGTGTCGAGCAGGTGTTGGCGCGTGTCGTCAAAGGTCGGCTTCATGGTGCGAATAATTCCAGGCAATAGACCAGTCGTATAATTTTTACGAACGGGAGTTTGCCATATCCATCGACCAAAAACATTTCCTGAAAAAATTACTAGACGACTGGTCTAATTGGAAACTATGCTGCGCTCCGACACACCAAATTCATGCGGTGTCGACGCCGAGCGAATCCTTCGCCTCGTGCCGATGCCTGACCAACCCAGGGTGCACTATGAAAATCTTGATGGTTTTGACTTCTCACGATCAACTCGGCAACACCGGCAAAAAAACCGGCTTCTGGCTGGAAGAGTTTGCCGCTCCCTACTACGCCTTCAAGGACGCCGGCGCCGACGTCACGCTGGTTTCGCCCGCTGGCGGCCAGCCACCGCTCGATCCGAAAAGCGATGAGCCCGGTGCCCAGACTGCGGAGACGGATCGCTTCCGCGCTGATCCCGCCGCACAACAGGCACTGGCAAACACCGGCCGCCTGGCGGATGTCCGCGCTGACGATTTCGATGCAGTGTTTTACCCGGGTGGCCACGGCCCGCTGTGGGATCTGGCCGAAGACAAAGCTTCGATTGCGCTGATCGAAGCGTTCGACCGCGCCAACAAGCCCCACGGTTTCGTCTGCCATGCGCCGGGTGTGTTGCGCCATGTTGTGCGAGCTGACGGCCAGCCAATCGTCAAAGACCGCGACGTCACCGGTTTCACCAACGCCGAAGAAGCCGCTGTCGGCCTGACTGATGTAGTGCCGTTCCTGATCGAAGACGAGTTCCAGCGTCTCGGCGGGCGCTATTCGAAAGTCGCTGACTGGCAGGTGCATGTAGTGGCCGATGGTCAATTGGTCACGGGCCAGAACCCGGCCAGTTCCGCCGCCGTGGCTGAGAGACTGCTGAAGTTGCTGGGCTGAATGCCCCCCGCTGAACCGTAGCCAACGCCGAGTGCGCAGCGCCCGGCGTTGTTTTTTTGTCTCTTTACTAGTCGACCGGTCTAATCAGGCCCGAAACAAGGTACTCCATGAATAACAGCGCTTTCTTCACGCCTGCCAAACTGGGCAGTCTCACCTTGAAAAACCGCATCGTCCTGCCGCCCCTCACCCGCCAGCGCAGCACGCAGCCGGGCAACGTCGCCAACGAACTCATGGCCGCGTATTACCAACAGCGCGCCGGTGCCGGTTTGCTGATTACCGAAGGCACGCAGATCGAACCGCGCGGCCAGGGTTACGCGTGGACACCGGGCATTCATACCCCTGAGCAAATCGCCGGATGGCGCAAAGTCACCGAGGCCGTACACGCGGTTGACGGCGTGATCTTCGCTCAGCTCTGGCACGTCGGGCGTGTCTCCCACACGGCCCTGCAACCCAACGGCGCGGCGCCGGTGTCGGCCTCTGCCGTGGCGACCGATCGGGTCAGCGTGTTTATCGAAACTGCGCCTGGCGCCGGTGAACTGGTGCCGCCGTCCGCACCGCGCGCGCTGAGCACCGATGAAGTGCAGGCATTGGTTCAGCTGTATATCCAGGCCGCACGCAACGCGATGGAGGCCGGTTTCGATGGCATCGAGCTGCACTGCGCCAATGGTTATCTGGTCAACCAGTTCATCTCGGCGCACAGCAACCGGCGCACCGATCAATACGGCGGCTCGCTGGACAATCGCCTGCGCTTCCTGCGTGAGGTGGTGGCCGGGGTCGCTGAGTGCATCGGCAAGGACAAGGTTGGCGTGCGTTTCGCGCCGCTGTTCACCACAACCGATGAAGCGCGGACTTACCTGGGCATGGTCGAAGATGATCCGCACACCACCTACATCGAAGCGATCAAGGTGTTGGAAAATGCCGGCATTGCCTACCTGTCCATCGCCGAGGCTGACTGGGACAACGCACCACAGATGCCGACGACGTTTCGCCAGGCCGTGCGCGAGACGTTCACTGGCGCGATCATTTACGCCGGTCGCTACACCGCTGAAACAGGCGCGCAACTGCTCGAATCGGGCCTGGCCGATCTCGTCGCGTTCGGCCGGCCGTTCATGGCCAATCCGGACCTGCCAGCACGGATCGCCAATGGCTGGCCGCTGAATCCGCTGAACCCGGCGACGGTGTATGGCGGTGGTGCCGAAGGCTATATCGATTACCCGACGTACCTCGCCCAAGAATCCAACACAACCTCCGTGTAGGAGTGAGCCTGCTCGCGAACGCGTCCTGTCAGCCAACGAATATTCAAGGTGACCCACCGCATTCGGGAGCAAGCCCCCTCCCACAGTGGATATGAGGCAGGTCAGGGATCATGCGGCGTGTCCGAAATCTCTGTAAGAGTGCATGGCCATGATTACAGAAACCTAGACCGCATGGCGCTGGCCAAACAAGATGTGCTGTGGCAGCGCGGGCAACGGCTGCTGGATAAACTCGATAACGGTGAGGCGTTCTGAAATGCCTCAGGCGTCTGCAGCCAAGCGATTTCGCCCTCCCGCTTTGGCGCGGTACAGCGCCTGATCGGCTGCCTCGATCATCGCAGGCACTCCGTTCAGTTGCATGCCTGAAGCTGCAGCAACACCAATGCTCACACTCACCTGGCCAAAGGGACTGCCCGGATGGGCAATGTTCGCCTGCCGCAAACGTTCGAGCATCAGTTGCGCCACCACCGTCGCGCCGGCGCTGTCGGTGGCCGGCATGATCACGGCCATTTCCTCACCGCCATAACGCGCGACCAGATCCGACGGGCGCCGCACGCAGCTTTCAAGGATCTTGCTGACCGCTTGCAGACAGGCATCGCCGGCGACGTGGCCCAAGGCGTCGTTGAATAATTTGAAGTGGTCGATATCGATCATCAGCAAGGCCAGCGAGGTTGCGTCACGCTGTGCCCGCCGCGCTTCAACCGCCAGCGTTTCATCGAAGCAGCGTCGGTTGGCCAAGCCCGTCAGCGCGTCCTTCATCGCCAGCAATTCCAGCTGTCGATTGGAGGCGAGCAACTGCTGCTGAGCATCGCGCAGCGCCTCCTCCGCCTCGGTACGCCGACGTATATCGAGGATCAAAAACCAGCCGATCAACCCGGTCAGTCCCAATAGCCCGACCACCACCACCGCCGACAACGCTGCCTCGATGCGCCACGCTGCCAGGGCTTCGTCCTTGCCCAGCGCAACGGTGGTAATCAGCGGCAGGCTTTCGCTTTTGCGGAAGGCGTAGAGCCGCTCGACGCCGTCCAGGCTGGAGGTGTACGAGGCGGTGCCGACCGAGCGGTCGACAAGGTATTTAGCGTAAATCGGCGATTTGGAAAAGTTGCGGCCCATGTCCTGCTCGCGGAACGGATAGCGCACCAGCAGCGTGCCGTCGGTGTACGACAGACCGATCGCGCCGTCCTGGCCGACGTCGAGTTTACCGAACACACGGAGAAAGTTTTCCACCCCCAGCGTCACCGAGACGACGCCGGCAAACTGTCCCTCGGCGTCGCTGAAACGACGGCTGATCGTCACAACCCATTCGAGATTGGAACGGCTCTGGATCGGCGGTCCAATGAACGGCTCGCGGCTCGGGTCGTCACGATGGTGGATGAAATAGGCGCGGTCGCTGCTGTTGGCGCCTGCGGGAATCGGCCGGTTGGAAGACATCAGCCAGTGCCCATGCCGGTCATAAATGGTGATGCCGCTGAGCTGCGGCATCAATGACTGCTGGCTGTCGATCAGGGTCTTGATGCGCTGGATCTGCGCCGGGCCGTTGCCCTCCGCTTCCAGGCGTTCGACCAGCCCGAGCAACAGCAGTGAGCTTTGCCGGACGATGCCTTCGGTGTAGGTGTTGAGCGCCTGGGTCAGGTTCAGGCCATGCACATTGACCTCGGCCAGCGCGCGCTCACGCGAGGACCAGACCTTCCAGATCGTCAGCGAAGTCAGGGAGCAGCCAATGACCAACAGCAGGAGCATTACAAGACGGGTATCACGCTTCACGACAGTACCTTAAGGAAGTCCGGTTTCCATTCCAGCCATCAATCGAACATCGGCACTGACCGCGGCCACGTGTTCCGTGGCGCAAGCATACAAGCAGTCTGAAGCGGCTGCAGCAACAGAGTGTGCAGCGGGCTGGCCGGCGCTATGCGGCGGGTGTGGCCGGGGCCGCGGGATTGAGGATTTCCACCAGGAAATCGATGAATACGTTGATTCGGCTGGAGCCACGGTGGTTGGGCAAATACAGTGCGTTGATGCAACTGCTGGCGCTGCCGGGATTGACCTCGTAGTGCTCAAGCAAGCGAGTGAGGCGCCCGGCGGCAACATCGTCGCGCACCAGCCAGTCAGCCAACAGCGTCACCCCGCCGCCACCGATGGCGGCTTCGCGCAGGATGTCGGCGTTGTTGCTTTGCAGACGCCCATGGACGTTGAGTTGAATGGGCGCTTCGTCACTCTGGAAGGTCCAGTGGTGATGACTGCCGCCGTAATCGAAACGCAGGCATTGGTGTTCGAGCAGATCCCGGGGATGAACCAATACGGCGCTGCGTGCCAGGTAATCCGGGCTGGCGACGACCCAGCGCTGGAAATGCCCGACGCGCTTGCTGACGATGTCCTCGCTGACCACCGACGAACCCAGGCGCACTGACACATCGATCTGCTCGCTGAGCAAATCGCTGACTTGATCGCTCAACGACAGGCTGATCTCCAGCCCCGGATGGCGCTCGAGCAAGCGGCTCAGGTGCGGCGCGATAAGTCGGCGACCGAACTCCACTGGCACGCTGATGCGCAATCGACCCTGTGCGTCGCTGCCGCGGTCAGCCACTACCGCATCGGCTTCATCGATGGCATCGAGAATCGCCACGGCCTTCTCGAAATAGGTCTGGCCAGCGACGGTCACGCTGGTATTGCGTGTGGTGCGATTGAGCAGGCTGGCGCCCAACTCGTGTTCCAGCCCCGCCACTTGCCGTGTCACTGAAGACGTCGAGATCCCGAGTTTGCGCGCCGCCGAGGAATAACCCCCGCAGCGCACGGTTTCAACAAACATCTTCAAGGCCAGCAACTTGTCCATAAGCGGAATCCGGTGGTGAGGGAGCACCGGTGATTGTGCATCAGCGTTGGCCACACGTCTTGTACCGTCGTGCTTGGCGGCGTCTGGCGCCATCCTGGTATACCTCAAACCTGTGGGAGCGGGCTTGCTCGCGAAGGCGGTGTGTCAGTCAACAAATGTGCCAGCTGACCCACCGCGTTCGGGAGCAAGCTCCCTCCCACAGTGGTTGTGTGGTGGGACGCGAGCAGGCGGTGCACTCGCCCCCCCTGTAGGAGTGAGCCTGCTCGCGATAGCAATCTGTCAGTTGATACGGAATTGACTGACACTCCGCCATCGCGAGCAGGCTCACTCCTACATGGGTCTTGTGCAGTTCTTGAAATTCAAGTCCGGTCAGCCTTGCGGCCCAGGAACAACGCCAGCGCCAGCGCCGGCAGCACCGCCACCAACACGGCCGACAGGTTCCAGCCAAAATGCTCGTACAGCGGACTGGCGATCAGGGAGCCGAGGGCGCCGCCGACGAAGATGCTGGTCATGTACACCGCGTTGAGGCGTGCACGGCTGTGCGGATCGAGCGCATACACCTCACGCTGGCCAAGCACCATGTTCAGTTGCACGGCAAAATCCAGCAGCACCGCACACACCACCAGCCAGACATAGCCGCTGCCCGGAAGCGCCGCGATCAACAGCGATACGGGCGCCAGCAGCAGCGCCACCAGCGTCCCGCGACGAGCATGCCCGGCATCGGCCAGACGCCCGGCAATCGGCGCCGCAATCGCCCCGACCGCACCGACCAGAGCAAAGATCGCCACCTGCGCCTGGGTAAAACCGTGATGGCGCATCAGCTCAATCGGCGCGAGGGTCCAGAACAGACTGAAGCTGGCAAACAGCAAACCCTGATACAGCGAACGCTGACGCAACAGCGGATAGCGCCGGGCCAGGGCGAACACCGAACCGATCAACGCGACGTAGGTGGCTTTGTGCGTCGGCACCCGACGCGGCAGCGCCACAGCGGTAATCAATGCGATAACGGCCATCAGTGCCGCGGCGCTGTAAAACACCCCGCGCCAGCCGAACACTTCAACCAGCAGGCTCGACAGTGGCCGCGACAACAGAATCCCCAGCAACAGGCCGCTCATGATATTGCCGACGACTCGGCCACGGCTGGCTTCCGGCGCCAGATGCGCGGCCAGCGGCACAAGAATCTGCACGGCGACCGAGGTCAGGCCGATCAGCAACGACAACAGCAGAAACAGCGACGGCGAATGGGTCAGGCCGGCGCACAACAGCGTGACGCTCGCGGCCAGGGTGAAGCCCACCACCAGACGGCGGTTCTCCATCAGATCGGCCAGCGGCACCAGTAGCAACAAACCCAGCGCATAGCCGAACTGCGTCAGCGAAACGATCAGGCTGGCATTGGCGCTGGACAGGCCGATCTGTGGCGCGATCAGTTCGACGATGGGCTGCGCGTAATACAGATTGGCCACAACCGCGCCGCAGCAGAAGGCCAGAAACGCGACCATCAGGCCGGAGAGTGAAGCAGGCTGTTCGGCCGGGGCCGCAACGGCAGGATTGCCCGTAAGCATGGTGACACCTCGTTGAGTTCGGGAAAGTTGCGCCAAGGCTACGGTCAGCCGACGGCAACGAGAATCCGTGCGCCGGGCAACGCACTGATGCGCCAGGCGCAACGTTGCTTTCGACGCAACACGCTGTTGCGTGGACCGGTGATTCTCCGCCGCAAGTGTCTTCTCTACGCTTTGGCCCCAGGCGCAGACGTCTACGTCGGTGCCCTTCCCCGGCTGCTACAAGGAGCGTTTCCATGACCCGTACTTCACTCGTCCTGCCACTGCCCGCCGCGTTTTCCTGCCGACCATGAACAGTCATTTGCTCAAATCCAGAACCCTGTGGATCAGCGTCGCCGTGCTCGCGGTGATCGGCCTGATCGGCGCCGTCGCGCTGATGTGGCGCCCGGCGATCGCACCGATCAAACGCCCTACCTCATTCGAGGCTGCACAATTGCAACGCGGCGCGCGGGTGGTCGAGGCCGGTGATTGCGCGGTGTGCCATACCCGTCCCGGCGGCGAATACCTGGCCGGCGGGCTGCCGTTGGTGACGCCGTTCGGCACGCTGTACAGCACCAACATCACCCCGGATGCGCAGACGGGTATTGGCGAGTGGTCGCTGCCGGCCTTCGAACGAGCGATGCGTCAGGGTATTGCCCGCGACGGCCATTTTCTCTATCCGGCCTTTCCCTATGTGCACTACCGGCGCATGAGCGCAGCGGACATCGCCGACGCCTACGCCTACTTGATGAGCGGCCCCGCCGTACACGCTCCGGCGCGGCAGAACCAGATGAATTTCCCGATGAACATTCGTCCGCTGGTGTCGTTCTGGAACCTGCTGTTTCTGCATGGCGAACCGTTGACGCCGATGGCCGAACACAGCGCGGCGTGGAATCGCGGACGCTATCTGGTCGACGGCCCGGGTCACTGCGCCGGCTGCCATTCGCCGCTGAACCTGATCGGCGCGGAGAAATCCTCGGAGTATCTTCAGGGCGGCAGCGTCGATGGCTGGAACGCGCCGCCGCTGGTCGGTCTGGGCCAACGCGCCAACCCGTGGAACCCTGAGCAATTGGTCGGCTACCTGCGCGCCGACGTGGTCGATGGCCACGGCACGCCGGCCGGTCCGATGCGTCCGGTCAGCCTGAGCCTGGCGCGTCTGCCGGCCAGTGAAGCCGAGGCGATTGCCGAGTATCTGCTGAGCCTGCAAAGCCCTCACGCAGTAACGGAAACCACCGCGAAAAAGCAGCCCAGTAGCCCAGCGGATCACACAACCGGCGCCCAGCTCTTCAGCAGCGCCTGCGCCGGATGCCACGCCCCCGCCGCGCCAATGCGTGAGATCGACGGACGCCCGGGCCTGCAAGACACCTCGGCGTTGCAAGCCGCCAGTTCGCGCAACTTCCTCAAGACCGTGCTCGAAGGTGTGCCCGCCATTCCCGGCTCGCCCGGCCCGGTGATGCCGCCGTTCGCCGCCAGCCTCGACAACGCCCAACTCGCCGCCCTCGCCGCTTACCTGCGCCAGCAAGCCAGAGCCGATCAGCCGTGGGCCGACCTCTCTTCCACTATTGAAGCGTTACGTCAGGAGACGAAATGAGCCAGATCACTCTCAACGTCAATGGAGCCACCCAAGCGCTGGAGCTGGAGCCGGACATGCCGCTGCTCTACGCGCTGCGCAATCACTTGAACCTCAACGGTGCCAAGTACGGCTGCGGCCTGGGCCAGTGCGGCGCCTGCACGGTGATCGTCGACGATCAACCGGTGTTCGCCTGCCTGACGCCGTGCGCAGGTCTTGAAGGCAAAAAGATTCGGACCGTGGAAAGCCTCGGCAGCGCAGAAAAACCCGGCGCATTGCAAGCGGCGTTCATCGACAAGCAGGCGGCGCAATGCGGCTACTGCATCGCCGGCATGTTGATGCGCGCACAGTCGTTGCTTGAACGCGATCCGCATCCGGATGAGCCAACCATCCGCGAGCACATGGCCGGCAATCTGTGCCGCTGCGGTACACATCTGCGCATCATCGAGGCGATCAAACAGGTGGCCGGGCACAACGGGAGCCTGTCATGAGCGAATCAAACGGCTTGAACCCCAGCCGCCGAGCCTTCCTGCGCGGTGGCGCGTTGCTCATGGCGTTCACTCTGACGCCAGTGGCGCGGCGTGCTTTGGCCGACAGCGAGGTCGACACCCTCGGCACCGTGGTGCTGGCCCCCGATCTGCCCGGCAGCCTGCGCACCAACCCATACCTCGACGCCTGGATTCGCATCGGCGCCGACGGTATCACCGTGTACACCGGCAAGGTTGAACTGGGCACCGGTGTGAAAACCGCGCTGCTGCAAATCGCCGCTGAACGTTTGCAAGTGCCCGCGAGCGCGATCAACTTGCTCACCGCCGACACCGCGCTGACGCCCAACGAAGGTTACACCGCCGGTAGCCACAGCATTTTCGACAGCGGCACCGCGCTGTACAACGCCGCCGCGCAGGTGCGCGAAATGCTCGTCGATGCCGCCGCACGCAATTGGCAAATCGATGCAGCATTGCTGAACACCCGCGACGGCGTGATCGAAGGCCCGGCCGGGCAACGGATGACTTACGCCGACGCGGTCGGCCATGTCGATGTGCACCAATACGCCAAGGCGCAGTCACCGACGATGGCGGCGGCCGACTTCAAACTGATCGGGCATAACTTGCCGCGTCTGGACATCCCGGGCAAAGTCAGCGGCGGCGCGGCATTCGTGCAGGACATGCGCTTGCCGGGCATACTGCATGCGCGGGTGATCCGCCCGCCGCGCCCGGGCTGCACGCTGCAAGCATTCGATGCAGCGCCCATCGAAGCGCTGAACGGCGTA
The DNA here is from genome assembly GCF_014268545.1 of Pseudomonas sp. SWRI81. Taxonomy (NCBI): domain Bacteria; kingdom Pseudomonadati; phylum Pseudomonadota; class Gammaproteobacteria; order Pseudomonadales; family Pseudomonadaceae; genus Pseudomonas; species Pseudomonas sp. SWRI81. Next base: position 94,464 of record NZ_JABWQS010000009.1, on the reverse strand, counting down.
GTCAAGGTGATCCGCGATGGCAACTATCTGGCCGTGGTCGCCCGTGATGAATGGCAAGCGATCAAGGCCATGCGCAGCGGCATTGAAAGTGCCAAGTGGAGCGGCGGCGAAGTCATTCCCGAGGCCTCCGGGATTCATGATTTGCTCAAGCGCTTGCCCTCCAAGCGCTATCCGATCAGCCATAGCGGTTCGCCCAATGGCGTGGCCGATGTGCGATTCAAGGCCCGGGTGACCAAACAATACCTGATGCACGGTTCGATCGGCCCGTCCTGCGCGGTGGCCTGGTTCAAGGACGGCGTGCTCACGGTCTGGACCCACACCCAGGGCGTCTATCCGCTGCGCGCAGGCATCGCCGAAATGCTCCGCCTGCCGCCAGAACGCGTGCGCTGCATTCATACCGAAGGCTCAGGCTGTTACGGCCACAACGGCGCCGATGATGCCGCCGCTGATGCCGCATTAATCGCCATGCGCCTGCCCGGCACGCCAGTGCGCGTGCAATGGATGCGCGAGCAGGAAAATCTCTGGGAGCCGTACAGTTCGGCGATGGTCACGGAGGTCGACGCCGGCCTCAGCCAGGGCCGTTTGCAGGATTGGAACTACGAGCTATGGACCACCCCGCACAACGAACGCATCGTCAATGCCGGGCGCCTGTTGCCAGCGCGCTTGTTGGCCAAACCATTCGCCTCGGCGCCCTCGGTGCCGATCGCCCAGCCCGAAGGTGACGGCGATCGCAACGCGGTGCCGCTGTACGATCTGGGTTCAACGCAGATCAACATGAACTTCGTCACCGAAATGCCCTTTCGCACCTCGGCCATGCGCTCGCTGGGCGCGCACATCAATATCTTCGCTATCGAGGCAAGTATCGATGAGTTGGCGATCAAGGCCGGCATCGATCCGCTGGCGTTGCGTCTCGCGCACCTGAGCGACCCGCGCGCCCGTGCGGTGATCGAGCGTGTGCGTGACGAAATCGGCTGGCCGCACAAAAGCAGCGAGCCCGGCGCCGGGATCGGTTTCGCCTTCGCCCGCTACAAAAACATCATGGGTTACTGCGCTATCGCGGTGAAGCTGTGGGTGCATCCGCAGACTGGCGACATCCGGGTCGATCATGTGGTGACGGCGGTGGACGTCGGCCAGATCGTCAGCCCCGATGGCCTGCGCAATCAGGTCGAGGGTGGCATCGTGCAGTCGGCGAGCTGGACGCTCTATGAAAAAGTCGCCTACGACGCCGGCGGCATTCGCAGCTACGACTGGAGCGGCTACCCGATTTTGCGCTTCACGCAGTTGCCGAAAAAAGTCGACGTGCACTTGCTCGATCAACCGGGACAACCCTTTCTCGGCGCCGCAGAAATCGTTCAAGGACCGATGGCCGCCGCCCTCGGCAATGCGGTTGCCAACGCCACGGGCCGGCGCTGGCTGAACCTGCCGTTGACCCGCTCCAGCCAACCCGCCTGAAGCGCGCCCGCGTTCATCGCCGATGAGCGCGGGCGCCGTTGCGCGGCGCGCAAAACAGCGTAGCGCCGGCCACGGATTATCAGCCCCGCGCCCCCCGGTTAAGTTACCTGCACTGCGAGCGGCACCTGGCTGCCGCGCTTGAACCCAACTCATCGAAATCCGGAGCTACCCATGACCCGTCGCCTGTTTCAACCGATCGCACTCGGCCCTTACACCCTTGCCCACCGCGTGGCGATGGCGCCGCTGACCCGCTCGCGCGCCGGCCAGCCGGGCGACGTGCCGACCTCGATGAACGCCGAGTATTACCGCCAACGCGCCAGTGCCGCACTGATCATCACCGAGGCCACGCAGATTTCCCAACAAGGCCAGGGCTACGCGTGGACGCCGGGCATCTACACCGATGCGCAAGTTCAGGCATGGCGTGACGTCAGCACAGCGGTGCATGAGGCGCACGGTCTGATCTTCATGCAGCTGTGGCACGTCGGCCGCGTATCGCATCCGAGTTTCCAGCCGGACGCCGGTCTGCCCGTTGCACCGAGCGCACTGCCAGTGCCGGGCAAGACCTTTATCGTCGACGACGAAGGCCATGGCGTCTGGGGCGATGTACCGGTGCCACGTGCGCTAGAAACAGCGGAAATCGCCGACATTGTCGAAGACTATCGCCGCGCCGCACGCAATGCGATGAACGCCGGGATGGACGGCGTGGAAATCCATGCCGGTAACGGTTATCTGCTCGATCAATTTCTCAACAGCAACAGCAACCAGCGCAACGATAGTTATGGCGGCAGCGTGGAGAACCGCGCGCGCTTTCTGCTCGACGTGGTTGCAGCCGTCGCTGACGAAGTCGGTGCCGAGCGCGTTGGCGTGCGCCTGACGCCGATGGGCCGCTTTATGGGCATGGGCGATGACACGCCCGAAGCGACATTCGGTTATCTGGTCGAAGCGCTCAATCAGTGGAATCTGGCGTACCTGCACCTGGTCGAGCCGGCCATGGTCGGCACGGTCAAGGACGAACACTTCGATCCGCGCTGGGACGCAATCATCGCCCAGTTGCGCAATACCTGGAACGGCGTGCTGATCCTCGCTGGCGGGTATGACGCAGCGTCCGCCGAGCAGGCGCTGATCGCCAATCGCGCCGACCTGATTGCCTTCGGCCGACCGTTTCTGGCCAATCCGGACCTGCCGCGTCGTCTGCGCGATGGCCTTGAGCTGAACACGCCGGATCCGAGCAGTTTCTTCGGCGGCGCTGAGCGCGGTTACGTCGATTACCCGTTCCACGCCTGAGGTCCGGCCTTCATAACTTTTAAGGTTTGTTTAAGGACTTTAAATGTCGCCCGCGGCCAGACTTTCCCCATCGATCAGGAGAGCCGCCATGAACCCGCAATCGGAGAAGTCAGACCCGCCCTGCCACCTGGCGCGCCCATTGGGCGCGCTGTCCGGCTGGCAGGAGCGTCGTGCCAAGGCCTACATGCTGCGCGACTTGAGCCGCAGCTTGCGCGTCAGCGAAATCGCTGAACATTGCAATCTGTCGCGCAGTCATTTTTCCCGGGCGTTCAAGATTGTCACCGGCAGCTCGCCGCAGGAATGGATGCTGAGGATGAAAATCGACAAGGCGAAGGCTTTGTTGCTGACCTCGATGGCGATTACCGACATTGTTTATGAGTGCGGTTTTTCCGATCACTCGCACTTCACGCGCACGTTCGGGCGGTTGGTGGGAATGCCGCCGAAGGTTTGGCGTCAGGCCGTGTGTAATGCGCGGCTGGCGGTGGTTGATGCCGATACGTGGCGGCTCGACGAGGGTTTGCTCAATTCGACGGTCTTGAAGCATTCGACGGAACTGCGGCCTTGATTTGATCTTCAAAGCGTTTTGTTCACTCCTCCCTTTTGGGCCGCGTTACCGCGGCCTTTTTTTTCGCTAGTCAGCCAGCACGTGCGTCGGGAGAGACTAGCGGCGTTCGAGCCTGGCACCCGATGCGAGCGGCAGCCTGAAACAAATCCGCGCACCCGCCTCGCTGTCCTCCACGCGCAACGTCCCGCCATGGGCGCCAATCACCGTCCGGCAAATCGCCAGGCCCATGCCCATTCCACTGCCCTTGGTGGTGAAGAACGCATCAAAAATCTCCTCACGCTGATGCTCGGCGATTCCCGGTCCACTGTCCTGAAAGCACACGCAGACCTGCCCATCGCTGATCGTCGATTCGATACTCAAGCGTCCGTCAGCAACGCCCTGCCCGGCCATCGCCTCCAGTGCGTTAACGATCAGGTTATAAATCACCTGCTGAATCTGCACCCGATCCCCCAACACCGGCTCAGCAGCATTGAGTTGCGTGTGCAAGGTGACGCTACGGTTGTGCACGTCGCTGGCCGTCAGTTGCACGACCTCACCAATCAACGCATCAATCGACACTGGCAGCCGCTGCAACGGCGCCTGTTTGGCCAACGCACGCAAGGCCTGAACGATCTCGGTGGCCCGCGCGCTGTCGGAACGGATGTCCTCCAGGCCCTGAATCGCTTCGGTCAGATCCGGCGTGTCGCGCTTGAGCCAGCGCAAGCTCGCCGAGGCATTGGAAGAAATCCCCAGCAGCGGCTGGCTGATTTCGTGGGCAATCGAGGCCGACAACTCGCCCATCATTTTCAGGTGCGAGTTACGCGCCAGTTCCGCCCGCGAACTGCGCAAGTCGGCTTCCATTTGCGCGCGCAAGCGGTTGTCTTCGACCAGTTGCGCGTAGAGACGCGCGGTTTGCAGCGACACCGCTGCCTGCGAGGCGAGGATTTCCAGCATGGTCAGGCGTTCGGCACCGAACAGCTTGGGCACCAGACTGTTTTCCAGGTAAACCAGGCCAATCAGCGCACCTTGCTTGAGCAGCGGCAGGCACATCATCGAGCGCGTCTGCCGCTGCTGCAGGTCGGCGCTGTAGGCTTCGGGGCAATCGGTGCGGGCATCGTCGAGCACCAGCGGCGTGCGGGTGCGCATGGTGGCGTTGAGCACTGAAACCGGCGCAATGTGCTCCAGTGAGCGGTCGTTGTCCTGACTGACCCGCACATTGCCTGCTTCCACGTGCGCAGCGGCGGCCAGTTGCAGCTCACCCTCGGCGACCAGCAGCAACGCGCCCTGATCGGCGCCGGCCTGGATCATCAAGTGATTCATCAGGGTTTCGACCAGCCGATCCAGCAACACTTCTTGCGAAACCGCGCGGGCCGCTTCAATCCCGACTTCCAGATCAAGGCGCCCGCGCGTCACCGGCGTTACGGTTTCCAGCGAGTGCTCGCGGGCGAGAAACGGGTGCAGTGCTTCGAGCTGCCGAGCCTTGGCTTCAGCCCCCCACAGTCCATAGCAATCGCGGGCGACACGCAGGTGATGATGCATACCGGAGACCAGGCCATTGAATCGGCAGACCTCGGCCAGTTGTTCATGGGCCAGTGCTTGCTCATGGATAAACCCGGCGGCGGCCGCGGCAATCTGCGACTGGTCGAAGCAGCGAATGGCAACCAGCCCCTCACCGCGAACGCGGGCCATTGCACCTTCGATCAGCAGCAGTTTGTTGCTGAATGTCGATGGATTGAGCTCAACCCACGGCAAAAAGCGCTGACGTTGCTGCGCGAGTTTCTCCAGCTTTTCGGCAACAGAACCCGGTGCCTCGGGACTGGCCAGCGCCAGGCTGTAAAACAGGTAGTATTGGGCCAGATCGATGTGCGCCGGCAACGACCAGGTCAGCGCCTCGGCGGCTTCAAAGCGTCGCAACGCATAGCGCACATCGCCGAAATAGAACGCCGACATGCCTGAGTACAACCACCGCCAGAACAGCGTGGGCTGCGAAACACGCTCACGATCGAGCGGGCCGAAGCGGTCATGTTCCAAGGTATCCAGTTCGCTGATCGAGCGAGGCTCAGGTCCGTTGCGCAAGTCACTGGCGAACGTCTGTTGCGCCAACAGAATGCGCTCAATGTCGATGTAGTGAAACTGCCGCACCCAGCGCAGGCCGAGGTCCAGCTCGTTCACCACACTGTGCAGCGGTTCGCCCATGAACAGCAGATCCGAGCCGATGTGATTACAGGCATAACACGACATGCCCAGGTCGCCACCGGCCTGGCCGCACTCAAACGCGGCGAAGGCTTTTTGCCGGGCATAGGTCATTGGCCGGGTCCACGGGCTGACCTGATCAAGCGCCACCAGCGTGCCGGCGCGCCCGGCTTCATAGCCGTGCAGGTCGGTGAGTGCCAAGGCCAGTTCGGCGAAAGCGACGCCGTCGACGTACTCGCCATAGCGGTCGGCGATCATCACGCCGTACCAGGCAAAACCATAGCCGCTACTCGGCGTGGTGCCGTGCAGCAAGGTCAGTTCGACCATCTTCGCCAAGTGCAGAAAGGCAATATCGTCCTGTACGAAGAATGAAGCGATCAGCGTGCTCAGCAGCTGCATTGCCACTTCGATTTGCGGGTCGCACGCCTTGGGCAGCGCGGTCAGGTCAGCAATGCGCCGTGCGCCGACCAATTGCCGAACCCGCTCGAACGCTTCGCCCACTTGCGCCTTCGATGGCCGACGCTGCAAGGCAATGCCCAGCAGTGCGAGCCCGTCCAGCGCTTCGCTGATCGCACCATGATAATCGGAGTCCAAGGTGCGCAGGGTCGCCCGCAGACGATAGGTTTTGGCTTGGTCCAGCGCGGTACCGGCGTGGCACAGACAGTCATCAAGGCGTTGTTGCGCACCCGGCAGATCCGCCAGCAACATCGCGCATTCGGCCGCCAGCCAGCGCGCGGCGAAGGCTTGCGGGTAGAGCTGCGACCATCCCGCGGCGCCCAACAAGCGCTCGGCAGTGCGCAAATAATCCACGGCCTGCTCGACAGCCGCGGTGTCGCGGGCGCGCTCGGCGGCCTCGACCAACAACTGAATGAAATCGGCGCGCCGGGGTTCTTGCAGCCCATCAACCTGACTGCGCTGAATCTGACTGGCAATGTCGAACACCCGCGCCTGACGCTGCTCGCCCCAGTGATCGAGCATGGCGCCGGCAATGCGCGCATGCTCGGCGGCGCGCCCCGCCGGTGCTGTCAGGGCGGCGGCCGCCTCCAGCACGCGGTCGTGGGGAAAGACCAGTTGGCCCGGTTCGCGTAGAAGAAACCCGGTGCCGACCAGATAGTCCACGTCACGCGCCCATTGCGCGGGATCGCCCGGCAGCAAACGGCGCAACAGTGCGTCGTCACAGCGGCCACCGACATAACCCGCCGTGCGCAGCACTTCCCGGGCACTGGCCGGCAGACGCTGCAAGCGCTGCACCATCAACTCGGCGACATTATCGGCGTAGCGGTAGCCGTCCACGTCACCCTGATTCCAGACCCAGTGCCGCGTCCCGGCATCAAAACGCAGCAGGCGCTCATCGACCAAGGCGCGCGCCACCTGACTGACGAACAACGGATTGCCCGCGGTTTTGAAATGCACGACAGAGGCCAGCGCCGGGAGGTTGTCGACGTCGGCATCGAGTTCGACAGCCATCAGTTGCGCGACGGCCTGCACCGACAGCGGGCCTAACTCAAGGTCGGTGACTGGCAACGCCGGGGCTGCGCGCAGCTGATCAAGCCATCCGCCCTCGCCGTTCGGCAACTCGCCTTCGCGATACGCGAGAATCAGCAGTAAATGCCGCGTTGGCCGGGCAATGAAAGCTTGGAGAAACGCCTGGGTCGAGTCGTCAGCCCACTGCACATCATCGATGAACAGCAACAGCGGATGCCCCGGTTGGGCGAAGACCTCCAGCACATCGAGCAGCGCCCGATTGACCCGATCGAGGGCATGACGCGCCGGCATGTTCGGCAGTTCGGTGGTGGCGCCGATCAGCAATTCGGCTTCTGGCGCCAGGTCCACCAGCAAACGGCCACGGCCCTTGAGGGTTTCACTCAGTTGCTCGCTGAGGGCCTGCAAGGCCAGCCCGGGCTTGGCCAACACCTGGCTGATCAGCGAGCGGAAAATCTGTGCCAGTGGCGCAAAAGGCCGGTTGTTCTGCGCCAGATCCATTTTGCCGCTGGCCCAGTAACCGGGCGCGTGCGTGCGCAGGCCTTGCTGGATCAGCGCCGACTTGCCCGCCCCCGGCGCGCCGGCAACCAGCAGCACGCGAGCAATGCCGTCGCTGCGCACGCGCTGGATCTGTTCCAGCAGTTGCGCGCGTTCGCCATCGCGGCCAAACAGCACGTCACCGCGCGTGGCCGCCGCCCGCGCATCGAAGGCACCGAGGCGGAACGGCTCGATCTGGCCCTTTCGCTGCCACTGGCGTAGACACCAGTTGAGGTCAGCGGCCAGCGATTCGAGACTCTGATAACGCGCGTCAGGCTCCTTGGCCAAGCCTTTGAGCAACACATGGCAAATGCCTTGCGGCAGTTCGGGAATATAGTCGGCCGGCGACAACGGCTCGACGGCGGCGTGCACATGCAGCCATTGCGACGCATCGCGAGCGGTCAGCGGCGGGCGACCGGTCAGGGCCTCATAGAGGATGGCCGAGAGCGCATACACATCGCTGCGCTCATCGACGTTGACGCCATCGCGCTGCAGCTGTTCCGGCGCCAGATAAGGCCAGTGCTCGGGACTTGGCAGTTCAGCGACCGGCGTTTCCTGCGCCTGAATGTGGAAGCCCATCAGCCGGACGCTGTCGTCCGCGCCGACCATCAGATGCCACGGCAATAGAAATCCCTGTGGGAGCGAGCCTGCTCGCGAAGCGGTCATTTGAGCCGACATCTCTGTTGCCAAATCCACCGCTTTCACGAGCAGGCTCGCTCCCACAGGGTTTTGCGGGGGGCCGGGATGGCGAGTGTGGGCCAGAGCAGTGGCGGCAGCGACGGCGATATTCAGCACTCGACCGAGCGGCAGCCCAGCGGCGTCGATCAGTCCAGCCAGCGGCGTGCCCCAGTGCGGATATACCAACACGGGACCGTCGGCCGAACGAACAAGCGCCAATGGGTTGATCGCCCACTGCGAGGGCAACTGCACATGGAGACCGCGCTCCAGCCGCTTGCACAGCGCCGGTCGTTGAATCGGCGCGCGCACGGCGAACCACGCCTCGCCCGAGCGGCTGTCCTGAAGGGTGAACCAGGTCAGCTCATGGTCGCGGCGCAACAGGCTGAACCGGCAACCTTCAAGCCACGCTTCATCGAGCGCCGGGGCATCGTTAGCGCAGGAAACCGCTGGCAAGGAGGTCTGGCCGGGCATACACATTCACCGCTGGAAATGGAATTCAGGCTGGTGACGAAGTATACGCAGCGGTTTTTGCAAAAGGGCCAGCCGCTGCGCCGATGTCCGTCGACGGCCTCAAGATGGCCGTCCAGAGCCTTGCACCGGTTCACGTGGTGCTCTGAAAGCGCGCGTCTTATCCCTCGGGATAATTGCTTTATCGCAAGCCGTCCCCTAGCGTACGAGCCAGATAACCCGGCGCCCCGCCTTCTCCTTTTCACCGCGACGCAGAGGCCTGCATGATCCGACTCGGCCAAGCCACGATTTCCCTGGAACGGCGCGAAGCCTTTCTCGATGGCCGGCCCCTGCGCGTGGGCGGGCGGGCGTTTGAAATACTTACGGTGCTGATGCAGGCCGACGGGCGGATCGTCAGCAAAAACGAACTGATCAATCAGGTTTGGCCGGACATCGTCGTCGAAGAGAACAATCTGCAGGTGCAGATTTCCTCGCTGCGCAAACTGCTCGGGGAAAAAGAAATCATCCAGACGGTTCCCCGTCGAGGTTACCGATTATTGAAAGACCACGAACCCAAACTGCCCGTGTTCACTGCCCTGGCCTCGGCGCCGATCGTGGCGCAGCCGCCGCCGGTCGAGGCGCACTCGGTGCCGGTATTTGTCGTCGACGATGAGGCCTGCGTGCGCACCGCGCTGAGCCGGTTGTTGCGCGCCGAAGGCATCGAGCACCGGATTTTCCAGTCGGCCGAAGAACTGCTCGAGGCCAACCTCGACAATGGCCCGGCGTGCCTGCTGCTCGACGTCAGTTTGCCCGACACCACAGGTTTGCAGTTGCAGGCGGCACTGAACGAGCGCGGCCATCCGTGGCCGGTGATCTTCATGACCGGCCACGGCACCATTCCGATGTCGGTGCAGGCCATGAAGGCCGGCGCTGTGGAGTTTCTGACCAAGCCGTTCAACGACGATGAACTGCTAGGTGTTTTGCGCAGCACCCGTCAGCATGCAGCGACGGCGTTCGATCAGTGGCAACGGGTTCAACACGTCCGGCAACTGGCGGCGCAACTGACGCCGCGTGAACGTGAGGTGCTGCCGCTGATCGTCGGCGGTCTGTCGAACAAACAGATCGCCAACCAGTTGGGCACCAGTGAAGTGACCGCCAAGGTTCATCGCAAGCACATCATGGCGAAGATGCAGACCCGCTCGCTGGTCAATCTCGTCGAACTCTACGGACTGATCAGCGCTGCGCCTTCGCCTGGCCCATCGAGCCTGTCGTGAGCGGCGTGGCAGGTCGCCCGACGGCGGCCGACAGCGCCCGCCCGACCATCGTCTGTATCGTTGACGACGACGCTTCCGTGCGCAAAAGCCTGTCGAACCTGCTGCGTTCGGTCGGCTACCGCGCGCAGGTCTATGCCAGTGGCGAAGCGTTTCTGGCTGAAGCCGATCTGGCTGACATCGCTTGCCTGCTGCTGGATCTGCGCATGCCCGGTCTTTCCGGCATCGAGGTGATGCGCGCGTTGCTCGGCCGGCCCCGACAGTTTCCGGTGATCTGTATGTCGGCCCATTGGGATGAGGCAGCACTCGCCGAGACCGGGCATTACCGGGCGTTCGAGTGTCTGTGCAAACCCTTTGACGAAGAGCTGCTGCTGGCGGCCCTCGACAGGGCACTGCATCGCCCGCACTGAAACCATCAGCTGTCTTGTGTGGCGTCTGGCGGCGATTCGACGGCCCGCAACGAAGCCGTCATTGCGGCGTGACACACCGCGAGGATTTCATCGGCCAGCGCTGAGTCGTCCGGGCACGCCCGCGAGAGCATGATCGCGCCGACTGCGCGGGCCAGCAGGTCGATCATTCTGGCTCTGCCCTCGCCTGCCGGCGCATCCGTTGCATTCGGATATTTGTCGCCGAGTGTCTGCAACGTGCGCTCGATGCCGTCGGCGAAGGCTGACTTCAAATCGCCCGACTGACGCGCCGCGTCGCCACACAGTGCCGCCATGGTGCAACCGGTGGCGCGGCCGTCACGATGCTCACGCGACACGTACATATCGATGAAATCCTGCACACTCAACGCCTCGGCGCTGGTCAGTGACCGCGCCAGGCTATTGGCCGACGCTTCGGCCATCAGATCGGCCTTGGAGCCGAAATGTTTGTAGAAACCGCCATGGGTGAAGCCAGCGGCCGCCATCAGGTCAGCCACGCCGACCCCGTCATAACCGCGTTCGCGGAACATCACTGAAGCCGTTTCGACAATGTGCTCCCGATTGGCCTGGGCCTGAGCCTTGGATACGCGCATGTTGGATACCTCGCCAGCGCTGAAAAATCATGCGTCGATGATACATAGATGTTGGCCATAATCAAAATCATTGACAGTTTAGATTTCGGTCATCATCCTAAAAGCCAGCCACATCACTTCACTCCCATGGCCGGAACAAAAACACATGAGCGACCTGAGTCTGTTTTCTTCGTACACCCTCGGCAGCCTGACACTGGTCAACCGCGCAGTCCTCGCGCCGCTGACGCGCAACCGTGCCGGCGCAGGTTTTGTACCGAGCGAATTTGCCGCGACCTATTACAGCCAGCGTGCCAGCGCCGGTCTGCTGATCAGCGAGGCCACACAGATTTCGCAGCAGGGCCAGGGCTATCAGGACACCCCGGGCATCTACACCCAGGCGCAAATCGATGGCTGGCGCAGCGTCACCGATGCGGTGCACGCCAAGGGCGGGAAGATTTTCCTGCAACTCTGGCATGTCGGCCGGGTGTCTCATGTCGACCTGCAACCGGACGGCCAAGCGCCGGTCGCTCCGTCCTCGCTGCGAGCGGCCACCAAAGTGTTCGTCAACAATCGCTTCGAGGATGTGTCCGAACCGCGCGCGCTGGAAACCGCGGAGCTGCCGGGCATCGTCAATGATTTTCGTCAGGCGGCGGTGAACGCGACGGCGGCAGGCTTTGACGGCGTGGAAATCCACGGCGCTAATGGCTATCTGCTCGATCAGTTCATCAAGGACGGGTCCAACCAGCGCACCGATGCCTACGGCGGCTCGATCGAAAACCGCGCACGTCTGCTGCTGGAAGTAACCGCCGCCGTGGTCGCCGAGATCGGCGCCGATCGCACCGGCATTCGCTTGTCTCCAGTGTCGCCGGCCAATGGCGTGTCGAGCAGCGGCCCGCAAGCGCAGTTCGACTACATCGTTGACCAACTCAACGCACTGGACATCGTTTACCTGCACGTTGTCGAAGGCGCCACCGGCGGGCCACGCGACATAGCCGCGTTTGATTTTGAATCCCTGCGCCAGCGTTTCCAGAACACCTACATCGCCAACAACGGCTATGACCTCGATCTGGCCAATTCGCGCATCGCTCAGGACAAGGCTGACCTGATCGCCTTCGGCCGTCCGTTCATTGGCAACCCGGATCTGGTCGAACGCCTGCAAATCGGCGCGCCGCTGGCCGCTTTCGACCCCGCCACACTCTACGGCGGCGGCGCGGCGGGCTATATCGACTACCCGACACTCGCTGAATCCAACGCTCGCTGAACCTGCTGTTTCCCTATCCCCTGAAAAAGAGCTGACATCATGACTACCCGCCCTACTGTTCTGATCACTGGCGCTTCCACCGGCATCGGCGCGGTCTATGCCGCACGTTTCGCCCAACGCGGTCACGATCTGGTGCTGGTCGCCCGCGACCAGTCGCGACTGGACACACTCGCCGCCGGCCTGCGCGCCGAGCACAACGTCAACGTTGAAGTGCTGCCGGCCGACCTGACCCAACTCAGCGACCTGCACACCGTCGAAGCGCGTCTGCGCGATGACGCGCGCATCGGCATCCTCGTCAACAATGCCGGCGCGGCGCAGTCCGGAACGTTCATCGAACAAAGCACCGACAGCGTGGCGCAACTGGTGGCACTCAACACCACCGCGCTGGTGCGTCTGGCCAGTGCCATTGCCCCGCGTCTGGCCAGGGCTGGTGACGGCGCGATCATCAACATCGGCTCGGTGGTGGGCCTGGCACCAGAGTTCGGCATGTCGGTGTATGGCGCGACCAAAGCGTTCGTGCTGTTCCTTTCCCAAGGCCTGAGCCTGGAGCTGTCGCCACAGGGCGTATATGTGCAAGCCGTACTGCCCGCCGCGACCCGCACGGAAATCTGGGACCGCGCTGGCATCGACATCAACACCCTGAGCGACATCATGGAGGTCGACGATCTGGTCGATGCCGCGCTGGTCGGTTTCGACCGTCGCGAAGTCGTGACCATTCCGCCGCTGCACGAAGGCGAGCGCTGGGACGCTTTGCAAACTGCGCGTCAGGGCCTGTTGGGGCAGATTCGTCAGTCGGCCGTCGCGCAACGTTATCTGACTCAAGCCTGACCTTATCCGGACCCGCCGATATCGCGGCGGGTTCCAACCGACAAGAGCCTGTGCAATGAAAGCATTTTTTATCGAGCGCTACGGCAAGCAGAACGGCCGGATTGGCGACCTGCCCGACCCGACGGTCGGAGCGCATGACGTATTGATTCAGGTGCACGCCAGCAGTGTGAACCCGCTGGACCTGAAGATTCGCACTGGCGAATTCAAGATGATCCTGCCGTACCAAATGCCCTTGGTATTGGGCAACGATGTAGCCGGAGTGGTGGTCAGCACCGGTACAGCGGTCACGCGTTTCAAGCCGGGTGACGAGGTTTATGCGCGCCCGCCGGAATCGCGGATCGGTACGTTTGCCGAACGCATTGCCGTCGACGAAAACGCCCTCGCGCTGAAGCCTTCCAACCTGGACATGAAAGAAGCGGCGTGTATGCCTTTGGTTTCGTTGACCGCATGGCAGGCGCTGGTGGAGATCGCTCAGGTAAAGAAGGGCCAGAAGGTTTTGATTCACGCCGGCTCCGGTGGCGTCGGCACCGTCGCAATCCAGCTTGCCAAACACCTCGGCGCCTTCGTCGCGACCACCACCAGCACGGCGAATGTCGAGTGGGTCAAAGCGTTGGGCGCTGATGTCGTGGTCGATTATAAGCAGCAGGATTTCGCCAACGAACTGCGCGACTACGACGTGGTGCTCAACAGCCTCGGTGGCGATGTGCTGGAAAAATCGCTGAAGGTGCTGAGACCGGGTGGGCTGTTGATTTCCCTGTCCGGGCCGCCGACCGCGCAGTTTGCTCAGGAGCAGGGTTTATCTTGGGTGCTCGGGCTGATCATGCGCCTGCTGAGCAGCGGCATTCGTCGCCAAGCGCGCAAACACGGGGTGCGTTACAGTTTTTTGTTCATGCGCGCCGATGGCATTCAATTGCAGAAAATCACCGCGTTGATCGAGGCTGAGCTGATCAAGCCAGTGATCGACCGCAGCTTTTCCTTTGACCAGATCGCCGAGGCATTGCGCTACGTCGAACAGGGTCGAGCCAAAGGCAAGGTCGCCGTCACGCTCGGCCAGGCATCGTAAGCAATGCCAGCCGATGAAGCCCGGGCGGACGAACAACTGCCTCGCGAGACCGAAGCCGATCCGCCACCCGCGAATGATCCGCAGCCGCTGCAACCTCCGCTGATCGAATGGCGCCCCCTGTTGCTGGAGCCGTGACAAGTCCCGTTCCGACTTGCGTTTTGCTCATCCTGCACCACGCTTGATTCTCAGAAGTGCACGGTTTCATGGCAAAACTGCGGTTAACTGAATGGTTAGTTACCGCTATAATCCCGCGCTTCATTCAAACGGGACTTTCAATGTGAACCACAGTCAACGCGTCTCAGGCGTTTCAACGTTCATTCTGGTCGGTCTTGGCGTGGTCATCGCCCTGCTCGGTCTCGCGCTCGCGGCCGGCGGTGTGAAGCTGGTCAGCCTGGGCGGTTCCTGGTACTTCCTGATCGGCGGTCTGGCGATGACCGTTGCCGGTCTGCTGATCGCGCTGAAGAAAACTGCCGGCGCCTGGCTGTTCGCCGCGTTTCTCGTGGCCACCGCGATCTGGGCGGTGGTTGACGCCGGTCTGGTGTTCTGGCCGGTTTTCTCGCGGTTGTTCATGTTCAGCGCAATCGGTCTGGTCGTCGCACTGGTTTATCCACTGCTGGCCCGCGCCAATGGCCGCGCTGCCGGTCGTGGCGCCTATGCGGTCGCGGCAGTACTGGCGGTCGGTCTGGCGGTTGCTGCCGGCAACATGTTCGTCGCGCATCCAACGGTTGCCTCCACTGGCACTGGCCCGGGCCTGACCCCGGTCGAGCCGGCCAAGGCGCAGAAAGACTGGGCGCATTATGGCAACACCGAAGGTGGCAGCCGCTTCGCCGCGCTCGATCAGATCAACCGCAACAACGTCGACAAGTTGAAAGTCGCGTGGACTTACCACACCGGTGACGTCGCCGAAAGCGATGGCAACGGCGCCGAAGACCAGCTCACCCCGCTGCAGGTTGGCAACAAGGTGTTCATCTGCACCCCGCACAACAACCTGATCGCCCTCGATGCCGACACCGGCAAAGAGCTGTGGAAGAACGCGATCAACGCACAATCGAAAGTCTGGCAGCGATGCCGTGGCATGGCTTATTTCGACGCCACCGCCACCATCGCTCAGCCGAGCAACTCTTCGATCATCGAAGCCAAACCGGCTCCGGCCGCCAACTGCCAGCGTCGCCTGCTGACTAACACCATTGATGCGCGCCTGATCGCAGTCGATGCTGACACCGGCGAGTTCTGCCAGGGTTTTGGCAACAACGGCCAGGTCGATCTGAAGGCTGGTCTCGGTGACGTCCCGGACAGCTACTATCAATTGTCGTCCGCGCCGTTGATGGCCGGCACCACCGTTGTGGTGGGCGGTCGCGTCGCTGACAACGTGCAGAGCGACATGCCTGGCGGCGTGATTCGTGGTTTTGACGTGATCACCGGTGCCATGCGCTGGGCATTCGATCCGGGCAATCCGCAGGATCGCAACGCGCCGGCTGACGGCAGCACCTACGTACGCAGCACGCCAAATAGCTGGGCGCCAATGTCCTACGACGCGGCGACCAACACGGTGTTTCTGCCGATGGGCAGTTCGTCCACCGACATCTATGGTGTCGAGCGCAGCGAACTGGACCACAAATACGGCGCCTCGATTCTCGCGCTGGACGCCAGCACGGGTGAAGAACGCTGGGTGTTCCAGACCGTGCACAACGATCTGTGGGACTTCGACCTGCCGATGCAGCCGAGCCTGATCGACTTCGACAAGGACGGCCAAAGCGTTCCGGCGCTGGTCATCGGCACCAAGGCCGGGCAGATCTACGTGCTCGACCGCGCTACTGGCAAACCGTTGACCGAGGTTAAAGAAGTACCGGTCAAAGCGGCCAACATCCCTAACGAGCCGTACTCGCCGACCCAACCGAAATCCGTGGGCATGCCGCAGATTGGCGCGCAACACCTGACCGAATCCGACATGTGGGGCGCCACGCCGTACGATCAATTGCTCTGCCGCATCGACTTCAAGAGCATGCGTTACGACGGTCTGTACACCGCGCCGGGTACTGACAAGTCGCTGAGCTTCCCGGGTTCGCTGGGCGGCATGAACTGGGGCAGCATCTCCACTGACCCGGTGCACGGTTTCATCTTCGTCAACGACATGCGTCTGGGCCTGTGGATCCAGATGATCCCGTCGCAGAACAAAGGCCAGGCCGCTGGCGGTGGCGAGGCGTTGAACACCGGCATGGGCGCTGTACCGCTCAAGGGCACGCCGTACGCAGTGAACAAGAACCGCTTCCTCTCGGTGGCCGGCATTCCGTGCCAGGCGCCGCCGTTCGGCACTCTGACCGCGATCGACATGAAGACTCAGAAAGTCGCGTGGCAGGTTCCGGTTGGCACCGTTGAAGACACCGGTCCCCTGGGCATTCGCATGCACCTGCCGATCAAGATTGGTCTGCCGACCCTCGGCGGCACCCTGTCGACTCAAGGTGGCCTGATCTTTATCGCCGGCACTCAGGATTTCTACCTGCGTGCGTTCAACAGCGGCAACGGTGAAGAAGTCTGGAAAGCGCGTCTGCCGGTCGGCAGCCAGGGCGGCCCGATGACTTACGTTTCGCCGAAGACCGGCAAGCAGTACATCGTCGTCACCGCGGGCGGCGCTCGTCAGTCGACCGATCGCGGCGATTACGTGATGGCGTACGCCTTGCCGTAAATCGCTTCGTTTACTCAGTCAGCAACCCCATGCGCGCGGTGCCTCAGGGCACCGCGTCGTTGTTTTATCGCGTTGAAGATTTCAGCAGGAAGGATTCACATGTTATCGGCTGTTCGCTTTTCCCGTTCCGGGCTTTTCACCGGCCTGCTGTTGGGCCTGTGCTGTATCACCGCCCTCCCCGCGCTGGCCGCCAGCGACTCCGATCCGCTGACACGCAGCACCCTCACCGGCGACTGGGGCGGCTTGCGTCATCAGCTCAATGAAGACGGCATCAAGTTCACCGGCGATTACAGCGGCGAAACCGCTTACAACGCTGACGGCGGCCTGCACCGTTCGGCGCGCTACTCGCAGAACATCAAGCTCGGCGTGCAGTTTGATCTGAGCAAACTGTATGGCGTCGACAATGCCGGCAAGGTCCAGTTGACGATCAACGACCGGCGCGGCAACAGCGCCTCGCAAGACCTGGTCGGCAACCGCTTGCCGATTCAGGAAAATTACGGCGGGCTGTACACACGCCTGACCGAGCTGAGTTATGAGCGCAGCCTGTTCACCCCGGCGCTGAATGTGAAGCTCGGTTACATGGCCATGGGCAACGATCTCGGTGGCCTCGACGGCGGCATTTTGTGCAACTTCATGAACGCTGGTTTCTGTGGGCATCCGCTGAACATGTCCGGTGGCAGTGGCTGGACCAATTACCCGAATGCGCATTTGGGTGTGCGGGTGAAATACGACCTGTCGCCGTCCTGGCAACTGCGTGTGGCGGCGTTCAACGTCGACCCCGAGAGCAACGGCAATTCCAGCCGCGCCTGGCATCTGGGGCCGAAACACACCACCGGCACCGTGGTGCCGATCGAACTGGTGTACAAGCACGCCGGCGAGCTGCCCGGCGAGTACAAGGTTGGCTATTACTACGACAGTTCAGATGTGCAGCGCATTGGCAGCGACGATGAAGTGTCCGGTCGCGGCGGCCATTATCTGCTGGTCGATCAGGCCGTTTGGCGCTCGCCGACTTCCGAGGGCCGTAGCCTGCATGCGTTCGGCCAGTATTCGGCCGCCAGTCAAGCGGCTTCGCCGTTCAGCAAGTGGTACGGCACCGGGTTGGTGCTGTACAAACCGTTCGAAGGCCGCCCGCACGACACCCTCGCTCTGGGCTATGGGCGCGCCGTCCCCAACCCGCGCAGCCGCGACGTGCAGCCGGACGCCGCGCTCGCCAATGGCGCAGCGTTCCCCAACCTGGACAGCGCCGAACAACTGATCGAGTTTGGCTACGGCTATCAGGCAACCCCGTGGCTGACCCTGCGCCCGAATGTGCAATACATCATCGAACCGGGCGCGTTTTCCGGGCAGGACATCGACAATGCCCTGGTCCTGGGCCTGCAAGTCAAAGCCTCACTCTGACCGACGCCTGCTCGCGAAGGCGCCGGGTCAGTGAAATCGATGCTGACTGACCCACTGCCTTCGGGAGCAAGCCCCCTCCCACAATTGGTTTTGTGGCAGGCAGTAATAACTCTGATGTACCCCAAACCTGTGGGAGCGAGCCTGCTCGCGAAGGCGCCGGTCAGTGAAATCAATGCTGACTGACCCACCGCCTTCGGGAGCAAGCTCCCTCGCACAATTGGTCTTGTGGTGGTCAGTAATAACTCTGGTGTACCCCAAACCTGTGGGAGCGGGCTTGCTCGCGAATGCGCCAGTCCAGGCACAGCAATCCTCAATGCTTTACCGCCAACTCCACCAGATGATCCTCAACTTCCTGCGGCTTGAGCACCAGCACATCGCTTTCCAGCGCATCCAGTACCGCTTCGGCGGTGTTGCCGATCAATGCGCCTGACAAGCCGCTGCGTGCCACTGTGCCTATCACCGTTACCGCCGCCTGCAGTTTGTGCGCTATGAACGGAATCAACACATCGGCCGGGCCTTCCTCGATGTGCAAGTGTTCGTCATCGACATCAAATTCTGCCTGGAACGCCCGGCATTGCTCGCGATAACGCGCCTGGATGGTTTCCTTGAGCTGAAACGTCGGGTCCGCTGCCGACAGCATCGGCGAGGGATGCGCGGTGATGACGTGCAAATGCGCCTTGGCCAGGCTCGCTATGTCGTAGCCATGATCGATGATGGTGGTATGCAGATGCCGGTGCTCGCCGTCGGCATTGCCGACATCGACGGCGGCGAGGATCACCTTGTCTTTCCACGACCCCGAGGTTTTCACCAGCAGCACCGGAGTAGGGCAATGGCGCAGCAGTTTCCAGTCGGCCGGGGTCAGCAGGGCTTTTTTCAGCGAACTGTCGGGAAAGTGCTGTTTGATCACCAGCCCGCAACCTTCGGCCTGCTGCACGTCGATGATGGTTTCGTGGAGGCTGTCGTTCCACGCCTGTTCGGTGGTCACGCTGTAACCCTCGGCAAGCAACGCGGCCTTGAGCACGCTGAGCAGGCCGGCGTGGTCGTGCTTTTTGTCGCACACCAACAGATGCAGATGGGCCTGGGTCACGCCCGCGATCAATTTGGCCCGCTTGAGCGCCAGGCTCTCCGAATGTTCGGGGTCGATAACCACCAGAATGCTGCGAATGGCTTGCATGAGCGGAGTCTCCAGCAAAGAAAAGGCACGGCGTTGCACAACTATAGTTGCTGCGCGATCAATCGTGACTTGATACATATCAACGCTGGCGACTGGTGGTCTGCGGGCAGGCCGGTATAATCGGCGCCCTTCGCTCGAACACCTTTACCGTGAGCCCCATGATCCTTCCCGAAATCCACGAATTCCTCGGCTGCCGCACGCCCGACGCCTGGGTCCAGGCGGCACTGGCCAATCAGGAAACCCTGCTGATCGACCACAAGAACTGCGAGTTCAAGGCCGCCAGCACCGCGCTGAGCCTGATTGCCAAGTACCATTCCCACGTCGACCTGATCAACATGATGTCGCGTCTGGCCCGGGAAGAGCTGGTGCACCACGAGCAGGTCATGCGCATCATGAAACGCCGCAAGATCGAGCTGCGCCAGCTTCACGCGGGGCGTTATGCCTCGGGCCTGCGCAAGGTGGTGCGCAGCCATGAGCCGGTGAAACTGGTGGATACGCTGGTGGTCGGCGCGTTTATCGAAGCGCGCAGTTGCGAGCGCTTCGAAGCGCTGGTGCCGCACCTGGACGAAGAGTTGGGCAAGTTCTATTTCGGCCTGCTGAAAAGCGAGGCGCGGCACTTTCAGGGCTATCTGAAACTGGCTTATCAATATGGTGAGGCGAAGGATGTCGCTCAGGTGATCGAGCGCGTCCGCGCCGCCGAGCAGGCGCTGATCGAGTCGCCTGACGAGGAGTTCCGCTTCCACAGCGGTGTCCCGGCCGCCGCATGATCGGGTAGGCGCTGCATCGCAAATCCAGTCCTTAATGTCTGATTGTTAAAAACTCTTGTGAGTATGAAAGTTCTCCGAAAACGGTCCGAGGGCAGGCTCGCCCCCGTGGTTTTTCGGACGAGGCCGTCCATCCGTCGACTGCGCTGAACCTCCTCGCGGCTGATTCTTTCTATCGGGTATGTCCTTCAGGAGATACCCCTATGTCCGATCAGCTAAAAAAGGCGTTACTGGCGGCCTGGCGCAAACGGGCAGGGCAAACCGAGGCCGACGTCGATCCGGAAGATCAATATGACGAACTGCTCAAGGCTGCCGACCACATGGAAGAGCAAGGGCTGATCACCAGTGCCGAGTGGCGTCAATTGGTGCGCGAAGCCGGCAATCTGTTCACCCTGAACGAACAGCAGCCCCACCGCTGAACACTGCCTACGGAGGAATAGCCCATGCTCAGTTATCTGTTTATCGGTGCCAACGACGTGGAGCGTTCGGCGGCTTTCTATCACGCAATCCTGACCCCGCTGGGTTATCAACACGACCGCGAAGAGCACGACTGTTTCTATCTGCCCGGTACCGCGGACAAGTCCAACGGCCCCGGCAGCGTTCACATCGCTAAACCGTTCAATGGCCAGCCGGCAACCGCGGGTAACGGCATGATGCCGGCGTTTCGCGCCGAGTCCCGGCAGCAGGTCGATCAGGTGCATAAAGCCGGGCTAAGCCATGGCGGCACCGACGAAGGTCCACCCGGCACCCGCGAGGCGTACACGCCGGATTTCTACGTGGCCTATCTGCGCGACCCCGAAGGCAACAAGCTTGCGGTGTTCTTCAGCGGCTGAATGCCTGCATGGAGCCCGTCGATTCCGCCCTGATGGCGGCGCGCGCGCAGTTCGCGATCACGATCAGTTTTCATATCGTGCTGGCGGCGTTCAGCATCGGTCTGGCGAACTTCCTCATGGTGCTGGAAGCGTTGTGGTTGAAGAGCGGGAGACAGGTCTATCTGGATGTTTATCGCTACTGGCTGAAAGTGTTCGCGCTTAATGTGGCGGTGGGGACGGCCTCCGGGTTGATTCTGGAATACCAGTTCGGCCTGAACTGGTCGCGGCTGGCGGTGCAGGCCGGCGATATTCTCGGTCCGTTGATGTTCTACGAGGTGCTGGCGGCGTTTTTCATCGAAGCGGGGTTTCTCGGCATCATGCTGTTCGGGCAGAAAAAGGTCGGCCCGCGTTTGCATTTCTTCGCCACCTGCGCGGTGGCGGTGGGGTCGCTGATCAGCGCGTTCTGGATTCTCTCGGCCAACTCGTGGATGCACACGCCCGTCGGCTATTCGGTGGGCGCCGACGGGCGTTTTATCGCCGAGGATTGGTGGGCGATCATCTTCAATCCATCGTTTCCCTATCGCCTGGCGCACATGACTTTGGCGGTGTTGCTTGGCACTGCCAGTCTGGTCGCGGGCATCAGTGCCTGGCAGTTGCGCAAGGCCTCTGACAACCCACGGGCACGCCTGCAATTTTCCATGGCGCTTTGGGTGATTGTCGTGTTGGTGCCGGTGCAGATGCTGGTCGGCGATTTGCACGGTCGGCACACCCTGCACAGCCAGCCGGCGAAAGTCGCCGCCATCGAAGGTTCGTGGACCCGCCCTGCCGAGGGCGCGGGGGAGCCGTTGCGCCTGTTTGCCTGGCCGGACAACGAGGCGCGCGGCAATCATTGGGAAGTCGCGATTCCACGGCTCGGTTCGTTGTACCTGCATCACGACTTGACCAGCACCATCGCCGCACTCGATGAATTCCCCGCGCAGAACATTCCCCCGGTGGCGCCGGTGTTTTTCGCGTTCCGGCTGATGGTCGGGCTGGGGCTACTGATGCTGGGGCAGGGCGTGCTCAGCCTGATCCTGCGACGGCGCCAACGCCTGTACAGCGCGCGCTGGTGGCTGGGCGGCTGCGTGCTGCTGGCCCCGGCGGGTTTTCTGGCGATGCTCAGCGGCTGGGTCGTCACTGAAATAGGGCGCCAGCCGTTTACCGTGTATGGATTGATGCGTACGGCGGACAGTCTGTCGTCGGTTTCCAAGGCTCAAGTCGTCGGATCGACCTGGCTGATTTTGCTGTTTTATCTGCTGATTTTCGGGATCGGCCTGTGGGTGTTGCTGCGCCTCTTGCGTGAGCCGCCGCAGCAGGATCAAGCGGGGCCGCAGCCGACGCTGGCCGACGAGACCGGGCACTGAGCAATGGCCGGCATGGACACCGATTGGCTGACCCTGCTGTGTGCCGCTGCGCTGGTCTTCTCGGTGCTCAATTACGTATTGCTCGACGGCACTGATCTGGGTGTGGGCATGCTTATGGGCCTGACGAACTGCAGCCAGCAGCGCCGGGCCATGGCGGTTACGATTTTGCCTGTCTGGGACGCCAACGAAACCTGGCTGGTGCTCGGCGGCGGTGGACTGCTTGCGATGTTTCCGCTGGCGTACGCCATCCTGCTGCCGGCGCTGTATGTGCCGTTCATTGTGATGTTTCTGGCATTGATCGCACGCGCCATGGCCTTGGAGTTTCGCGATTACGCCGCGAACGAGCAGCGCAAGCGCGCCGTCGATAGCGTGTTGGCGCTTGCTTCGCTGGTCAGCGGATTTGTGCAAGGCATGGTACTCGGCACGCTGGTTCAGGGCGTTGCGCATCAGGGCGGTCAGTACCACGGCGACGGTCGCGACTGGCTAAGCCCGTTCCCGTTGTTCTGCGGTCTGCTGCTGGTGCTCGGCTACGTTTGGCTGGGCACGTGCTGGCTGTATTGGCGCACCCTGGATGAGTTGCAGCGGCGCGCCGCCCGCCAGGCGCGTGGCTTGGCGCTGGTTATCGTGGTGTTGCTGCTGGTGCTGATTGCCTGGACGGCGACGTTGCAGCCGCAATACGCCCGGCGGCTTATGGATGTTCGGCTAGGATTGCCGGCGGGATTGTTGCTTGGCGTTTTAGCAGCGGTATTCGCTAGAGGTTTTCGCCGCCGCGTCGACTGTGTGCCGCTGTTCGCCGCGCTGGGCGTATTCGTGCTGGCGTTTGCCGTGATGCTGGTCGCCGTGTATCCCTACATCATCCCGCCAAACTTGACCTTGGGCGAAGCAGCCGCCAGCCCGAACAGTCAGATCTTCATGCTGGTCGGTTTCGCGGTGTTGGTACCGATCACGCTGGCTTACAACACCTTCGGTTTCCGGGTCTTCAGCGGCAAGGTACGTGTGGGCAAACACACCTGAAGGTCATGTCACCCGACCCTTTTTGCCCGCCGCTGACAAGCGCGAAGCCCGCAACAAGTCGGCGAAGGCTGCCTTGTCGATCGGCCGGCTCATGAAATAACCCTGCACCTCGTTGCATTGATCCTTGCCGAGAATCGCCAGTTGCTCTTCGGTCTCGACCCCTTCAGCGGTAACCGTCAGGCCCATGGCTTTGCCCAGACCGATGATCGCTTGCACCACGGCACGGTCATTGGTGCCGCTGCTGATCGAGGCGATGAAACGTTTGTCGATCTTGATCCCGTCGAACGGATAGGCGCGCAGATAACCGAGGGACGAATAGCCGGTGCCAAAGTCGTCCATGTTCAGGCGCACGCCGAGTTCTTTCAGCGAATTCATGGTAGTCAGCGCACCGTCGGTGTCGTTGAGCATGACGTTTTCGGTGATTTCCAGTTCCAGTCGACTGGCCGGGAAACGCGTTTGCACCAGCACATCACGAACATCCTCGACCACGTCACTCAAGGCAAATTGCGCGGGGGACAGATTGACCGAGAGCAGAACATCCTGCGGCCACTCCAGCGCGGTTTCGCAGGCCTCGCGCAGCACCCAGCGGCCGAGCGGGACGATCAGGTCGGTCTGCTCGGCCAGCGGAATAAACACGTCCGGCCCGAGCAAACCCTGGGTCGGGTGTTGCCAGCGCACCAGAGCCTCGACCGAAACGATCTGTTTGCCATCGACCTTGTAGCGCGGCTGATAGTGCAGGACGAACTCGTTGTGTTTGAGCGCACGGCGCAGATCATCCTCCATCTGCCGCCGGGTCTGGATCTGGTCGCTCATGTGCGCTTCGAAATAGCACCAGGTGTTCTTGCCGTCGGACTTGGCCTGATACAACGCGATGTCGGCGTAGCGGATCAGGTCGCTGGCGACAAAGCCGTGACGGCGGCTGAGGGCGATGCCGACACTGGCGCCGATGTGCAGCGGATGCTGTTCGTAGAGGACGGGCTGATGCAGGCTGTCGATCAGGCGGGTGCAGAACTTGTCGATCTCGTGGTGGCTGTCCATGCCGTTGAGCACCACGACGAATTCATCGCCACCGAGGCGGGCGACGATGTCATGTTCACGTGTGCATTCGCGCAGGCGCGCGGCGACTTCTTGCAGTACGGCGTCGCCGGCCGGGTGCCCGAGGGAATCGTTGATCGGTTTGAAATTATCGAGATCGATCATCAGCAGCGACAGCGCCGGCGCGTGTTCCTTGAGTTGCAATGCGTCGTCCAGGTAACGCGCCAGCTTATTGCGATTGGGCAGGCCGGTCAGGGCATCGTGCATGGACAGGTGCTGAATCTGCGCGTGGGCGGCGACTTCATCGGTGATGTCGCTGGCGGTGCCGCGATAGCCGATAACGCGATGCCTGTCGAAGATCGGCCGAGCAGAAAGCCGGCAGTGCCGGGGCTGCCCGGACTGGTCACGATAGGTGCAGCGCAGATCGCTGCTATTGGCTTCTTCGGTGAGTTTCTTCAGCCACAGCTCAAGGGGCGTGGTGTCGCAGGACAGCAACGCACCGATCGCTTTGCCCAGCCACAGGGCTTGCGGGTAACCGGTGACCTCGCTGAAACGCGCCGACAGATAAGTCAGCGACAAGTCGCCATCGACTTCCCAGATCCAGTCCGAAGCCGCCTCGGCGACAGCCCGGAAACGCTCCTCACTGGCCTCGAGCGCATGGTTGGCCGCTTCAAGCGCCAGATTCGACGCTTGCATCGCGTGGATGCTGTTGTCGACGTATTGCGAGGAGCGCAACGCGTGGCGGAAAAAGTACGCGGTCAGCAGCATCAGCACGACCATCGTCGCGCCGAGTGGCGGAACCAGTGACCACAACAGTTGCTGGCCGGGCCGCTGCAGATCGGCGATCAGGCTGTAGCCGGTGCTGTCGAGCGGCACCCGTGGCTGCGCGGCGTCAATGGTGTCGTCCGGGGCCAGGGTCAGATTCGTCAGGCCATAGCCGCTACCGATCTTGCGCAGTTTGGTCGGCGTCAGCTTGTCGACGAACACCAGCACTGAAGCGTTTTTCAGCTCATCCAGCGGGCGATCATCATTGGGAATGATCGCGGCGGCAGTGATCAGCGCCGGCCAGCCTTCGAACAGTGAATAAGTGGCGACAGGTTTGGTCAGGTCGGGCTGGCTCAGCACTGGGTCCAACAGCGCGGCGGCGGGCACCTGGAGCACCGCAGAGACATCGGTTTGCACCATTTGCCCGCGTATCACCGCGTATTTGGTGGCATTGCGGTCCAGCACAAACACGCCGTCGTAACCGTCGCTGGTGAACAAGGTCTTGCCCATGTTCTGCTCGGTGTAGGCCCAGTTGATGTCGACTGGCCCGCTCAGTGCCTCATAGGCGGTGGTCCAGTAGGCGTAACTGGTGATGTAGTTCTTCGAGGTGGTAATGCGATTTTCCAAGGCACGCGCCGAATAGAAGCGGTTTTGCTCGACATCCTGGCTGTCCAGCTGACTGGCGATGCTCAGCAGGGCGCTGATGGCGGCGATGACCCCGGCGACGAACAGTGCGCCGACTGCAATGGCCAGGCGTCGGGTGACTGCGCGTTGCGGGCTGGGCTGGGGTGGCGCGGAAACGGAATCGGCCATGTGCTCGTCCTTGATCCGGTGTCTACTGAATCTAGAACAATGGCGCGGGCACAATGTTCAGATTGATGTCGGGATCGCGTGGTCTGCAATTGATCGAAGTGTAGCGAATTTGCCGAAAATCCCAGCGGCACCGGCCGGCGGTCATTCCCGAAAGGGCGAGACTTCCCGCGCAAAAACCGGATAATGGCCGCCATTCGTTTAGCCGTATTCTGGTAATCCCGCATGGAAATCAAGGTCAACTTTCTCGACAACCTTCGACTTGAAGCCAAGTTCGACGACTTCACGGTGATCGCCGATCAGCCCATCCGTTACAAGGGCGATGGCTCGGCGCCGGGGCCGTTCGACTACTTCCTCGCGTCGTCGGCCTTGTGCGCGGCTTACTTCGTCAAGTTGTACTGCGACACACGCAACATCCCGACAGAGAACATTCGCCTGTCGCAAAACAACATCGTCGACCCGGAAAACCGCTACAACCAGATCTTCAAGATCCAGGTCGAATTGCCCGCCGATATCTCCGACAAGGATCGCCAGGGCATCCTGCGTTCGATCGACCGTTGCACCGTGAAGAAGGTGGTGCAGACCGGCCCCGAGTTCATCATCGAAGAAGTCGACAACCTCGACGCCGACGCCCAGGCGCTGCTGATGCCGCACTCCGGTTCGGAGGGGGGCACCTTCATCGCCGGCAAGGACCTGCCGCTGGAGCAGACCATCGCCAACATGTCGGGGATTCTTGCCGACCTCGGGATGAAGATCGAAATCGCCTCGTGGCGCAACATCGTGCCTAACGTCTGGTCGCTGCATATTCGCGATGCGCATTCGCCGATGTGCTTCACCAACGGCAAGGGCGCCACCAAGGAAGGCGCGCTGGCCTCGGCGCTGGGCGAGTTCATCGAGCGCCTGAACTGCAACTTCTTCTACAACGACCAGTTCTGGGGCGAGGAAATCGCCAACGCCGAATTCGTCCATTACCCGGACGAAAAATGGTTCAAGCCGGGGCCGAAGGACGAATTGCCAAGCGAAATCCTCGACGACTACACCCTCGGCATTTACAACCGCGACGGCGAACTGCGTGGCTCGCACCTGTTCGACACTAACTCGGGCAACACCCAGCGCGGCATTTGCTCGCTGCCGTTCGTGCGCCAGTCGGACGGTGAAGTGGTGTACTTCCCGTCGAATCTGATCGAAAACCTCTACCTGAGCAACGGCATGAGCGCCGGCAACACGTTGGCCGAAGCGCAGGTGCAGTGTTTGTCGGAAATCTTCGAACGTGCGGTCAAGCGCGAAATCCTCGAAGGCGAAATGGCCCTGCCGGACGTACCGCAGGAAGTGCTGGAGAAATACCCGAGCATCCTCGCCGGCATCAAAGGCCTGGAAGAGCAGGGCTTCCCGGTCCTGGTCAAGGACGCCTCGCTGGGCGGTGAATTCCCGGTGATGTGCGTGACCCTGATGAACCCGCGCACCGGCGGCGTCTTCGCCTCGTTCGGCGCCCACCCGAGCCTGGAAGTCGCCCTGGAACGCAGCCTGACCGAACTGTTGCAGGGCCGCAGTTTCGAAGGTTTGAACGACTTGCCGCAGCCAACCTTCTCCGGTCAGGCCGTCACCGAGCCGAACAACTTCGTCGAGCACTTCATCGACTCCAGTGGGGTGGTGTCATGGCGCTTCTTCAGCGCCAAAGCGGACTTCGAATTCGTCGAGTGGGATTTCTCCGGCGAGGGCGAAAACTCCAATGCCGAAGAGGCCGCGACCCTGTTCGGCATCCTCGAAGACATGGGCAAAGAAGTCTACATGGCGGTCTATGAGCACATCGGCGCCAAGGCATGCCGCATTCTCGTGCCGGATTACTCGGAGATCTACCCGGTCGAAGACCTGATCTGGGACAACACCAACAAAGCCCTGCAATTTCGCGCCGACATCCTTAATCTGCACAACCTCAGCAAAGTCGGCCTGCGTAACCTCGTCCAGGGTCTGGAACGCAGCGAGCAGGACGATTACACCGACATCACCACGCTGATCGGCATCGAGTTCGACGACAACACGCCGTGGGGCAAGTTGACGATTCTGGAACTGCGTTTGCTGATCTACCTCGCCTTGCAGAAGTTTGACGAAGCCAAGGACTTGGTTGAGGCGTTCCTGCAGTACAACGACAACACGGTTGAGCGCGGCTTGTTCTATCAAGCCGTCAACGTCGTGCTGGAGATGGAACTGGACGAGGATCTGCAACTGGAAGATTACGAAGCCAACTTCCGCCGGATGTTCGGGGACGAGCGTATGGATGCGGCGATTGGTTCGGTCAACGGCAGCGTGCGGTTTTACGGCCTGACCCCGACGAGCATGAAGCTGGAAGGGCTGGACCGGCATCTGCGCTTGATTGAGAGCTATAAGAAGCTGCATGCGGCGCGGGCGAATGTGACGGTCTGACCGTCAACTGTGGCGAGGGATTGCTCCCGCTGAGGTGCGCAGCAGGCCTGTTTTCGTGATGACGAAGAGAGGGCTGCTTCGCAGCCTGGCGGGAGCAAGCTCCCTCGCCACAGGGGTAGCGCCGTAGCCCGGCTAACGGCCGTGCGCCGCATCTGCCAATTGCCCCGTATCCACCCGCACAAACACCGAATCGCCCACCGCCGTCAGCACTTCCCCCGCATACACTTCGCAAATCACCCGCGTCTTGCGCCCGACATCGCCTTCGACACGCGCGCGCAGAATCAGCGGCACGCCCATCGGCGTCGGCTTGATGAACTTGATCCCAAGGTTGCCGGTGACGCAGTCGATGCGCGGCAGACTGCCGGCTTCTCGGTGTTCGGCGCGGTAGTGCCAGGCCATGGCTGTCCAGTTCGAATGACAGTCGACGAGCATGGCGATCAACCCGCCGTAGACCAGATCTGGCCAGCCGCAGTAACGGGCGTCGGGCAGGTGTTCGGCTATGACGTGCACGCCGTCGTCGTCCCAGCGGCTTTTGACGTGCAGGCCGTGCGGATTGCGGCCGCCGCAGCCGTAGCAAACGCCTTCGGGGGCGGCGAGGTCTTGCAGGGGAATGTCGAGGCTGGACATGAGCGTGGTCATCCTGAAGTAGAAGAGTGCGGTCAGGCGGGCGTCAGCCAGGTATCGACGACGCGGCGATCCAGCTCTTCCCAGTACGCCATGCCCAGCACGCGGGTGGTGTTCAGCCCGCGCAGGTAGCCGCGCAATTGATGGGCGGTGTCTTTGACGAGCTGCGGATCGCGGGTGTTTTTGTCCAGCAGGACGGTTTCGTACTGGACCAGGTACTCCGCCACGCGGTCGCGGAAGTCAGGCAGTACGGCGTCACGGATCAGGTCGAACGTTCTCAAGGCGAGATCCTCGGTTGATTTTTCTGCTTGTTGTGAGTGTGCCTCAGTCTGTTCGGCAGGCAACTATTGCTAGAAGTAATAGTGACCATCAAGAAACGCAAGTTCTGCTTTGCCGGCAACAGGCGGAAAATCGCCTCCATCGAATACGCAGCTCAAGGAAATGCGCGATGAAGACGCTGACACGACTGGCTTTGATCGCCCTGCTGATGGGCGGGGTGGTTGCCACTGCACCGGCTTACGCAGACGCCGCCACGTCGTGCCACTTGCAACCCATCGCCGGCAGTGCGTCGACGTTGCAGCACACGCAGACCGTGGGTGTGCTGTTGAGCGAGAACACTCTGCAGAATCTGCAATACCTGGAGCGTTACCACGACATGGCGCTGAACGGCGCGAAAGACGCACTGGATTCGCGGATTCGTGAGGCCTTTGTCGGCAGCTCCGACCCGGAGCTGGCCATGGATTGGTTGCTCAGTTCGTTGCAGCAGCAGTTTGTCTCGGTGACCGTCTACGACAATCTCGATGCATTGGTGCAGGCGCATCCGGACATCGTGGTCAAGCTTGATACGTTCAACCGTCTGCTGACGCAGCGCAACAGTCTGGTCGAGGCGCGGTTTTCCGCGCGGTTCTACGACGCTGACCTGCAATACATCGGCAAGGCTGAAGGGGCGATCGAGCAACAACTGCCCTCGGTCTGGGTGCATGACCAGGCGGCGCCGCAGATCGCTGCGCGGATCAATCAGCAACGTGACCTGCAACTTGACGCCTTGAAGCAATTCGATGTGTCGCTCAAAGCGCTGGTGGCGTCGAGCTGATCACTAAAACGTAAATGGCAACGGCGGCTCCGTGAGGCTGGACCGTTGCCGGTTGAACCGAACCTTTATTTTTCAGGATTACCCCGATGCGTCCTTTATTTGTGCCTGTGATGGCTTTTGCTTCGTTGCTGCTTGCTGGCTGCGCCTCTGCGCCGAACGATCCGACCCTGACGTTGCAGACGAGCAAGACGCCGGCGCAGTACGCCGAATGCGTGGTGCCAAAGTTGCAGGGCAGTGCGTTGAACCCGACGGTTTCTCAGAGCCAGCGCAGTTACCGGATTGTGGTGCCGAGCAAGGTCGCGGCGGATAACGTGCTCGAGGCATATAAAGACGGGAAGGGCGGCAAGGTGTTTATTTATGAGCGGCATTTGCTGGCGTCGAATTTGTTGCCGTCGAGTTTTGAGCGGGCGGCTCAGGATTGCATTTGATCTGAGCGCCTGGATGGGTTTTTGACAGAGCTCCTTTGGTTGGCCGCAACCAACCAATTTTTTTGCCCCACACCGGTTGTTGGTTGTGGGGCTTTTTTTTGGGACTTGGCGGCCTTTGGGCCGACCAGGTTTTGGGCGGTTTGGGGGGTATATCCGTTGCTGCGGTAACGGCTGCTTGGGGTTCCGCCCTGACGGCGGGTGACTTTGGGGGCCCAAAGTAACCAAAGGCCTTTTGCCCTGACGTGCGGCCCCTCGCCTAGGCTCGGGGTGCCTTCGCTGCGGGATCGATCCGGGCGCAGCGTCTCCGGTTTGCTTCGCTGCACCTCCTCTCGCTGTGTACGACTTCGTCGTACGGTCGCTGCGCTCCCACGCCCGGATCAATCCCTCCGCTCAGCCTTCCGACGGGCGCCGTGCATCAAGATCAAGAGCGTTACTCGAGCTAACGCTCATTGTGTTGAGTGGTTAGAAGCCAACGCGCTTTGCTTTGCTTTTGCTTTTCTGTGGGAGCGAGCCTGCTCGCGAAGGCGGCCTGACAGCCGACCTTTTTTCACCGGATGCACCCAATCCAAACTGTAGGAGTGAGCCTGCTCGCGATGGCGTCAGGCCGGGCAACTTATCGGTGACTGACCTGGCGCTATCGCGAGCAGGCTCACTCCTACAGGGGGATCTGTGTGCGGATGAATTCCAGCAAACCACGAAACCTGTTGGAGCTGGCTTGCCAGCGAAGGCGCCTGCCAGCCGACCAATTTTCACCGGATGCACCCAATCCTACAGGGGGATCTG
Organism: Pseudomonas sp. SWRI81; assembly: GCF_014268545.1. Taxonomy (NCBI): domain Bacteria; kingdom Pseudomonadati; phylum Pseudomonadota; class Gammaproteobacteria; order Pseudomonadales; family Pseudomonadaceae; genus Pseudomonas; species Pseudomonas sp. SWRI81. Next base: position 63,220 of record NZ_JABWQS010000009.1, on the reverse strand, counting down.
AGTGCTGGTGAATTCCAGCAAGCCACGAAACCTGTGAGCTGGCTTGCCAGCGAAGGCGCCTGACAGCCGACCAATTTTCACCGGATGCACCCAATCCAAACTGTAGGCGCGAGCCTGCTCGCGAAGGCGGTGTGTGCCGCAATTGTGAACGGCGCTCTATTACGCATTCACCCCGTCACACACCCAACCGGCACTTTCCCCGCAAACGTATCTACCAGACTCGCCACCACCATTTCCCCCATGCGCGTGCGGGTCTGCAAGGTGGCGCTGGCCCGATGCGGTTGCAGCACCACCTGTTCGTTGCCAAACAACACTTGCGGCACGTTTGGTTCATCGACAAAAACATCCAGCGCGGCCCCGGCAATTTCGCCGGCAGAAAGCGCCGCAACCAGATCGGCTTCGTTCACCAGTTTGCCCCGCGCCACGTTGATCAGATAACCGTCCTTGCCCAACGCATGCAGCACTTGCGCATCGATGATCGCTTCGCCCTTGTCAGCCGCAGCGGCGAGGATCAGCGCATCGCTGTCGCGCGCCAGTTGCTTGAGGTCGGCGACGAAGGTGTGCGGTACGTCGCTCATCGGTTGCAAGTCGGTGTAGCTGATCGGGCAACCGAAGGCGGCGGCGCGTACGGCGATGGCGCGGCCGACGCGGCCCATGCCGACGATGCCGATGCGCATGCCCGATACCTGGCGGGCCAGGGGCAGCGGGGCCAGCGGTGTCGGGCTGTGCGGCCATTGGCCGGAGCGCACGTAGCGGTCGCTGGTGCACAGGCCGCGGCACACCGAGATCAGCAGGCCGATAGCGAGGTCGGCGACGTCTTCGGTGAGGGCGCCGATGGTGGCGGTGACGCGGATGCCGCGGTCGCGAGCGTAGGCCAGGTCCACGGCGTCGGTGCCGACGCCATTGACGGCGACCACTTCCAGGTTCGGCAGTTGCGCCATCAGCGTCTGGGTGATGCCGGTGTGTCCGCCGGTGATGACGCCGCGAATGTTGGCGCCGTGTTCTTCTATATACGCGGGCTTGTCCGTTTGCTGGAAGTAGCGACGCACGGTGAACAGTTCGTCCAGGCGCGTATTGATTTCGGGAATCAGGATCGGGCTCAGTTGCAGGATTTCTGGCTTCATGGCTTCCTCGTTACGCAATAAAAAGGCCGGCTCAACCGCGGCCGGCAAACGGCATGGCGCTGGCCATGACGGTCATGTTCAGGACGTTGGCCGACAGCGGCAGGCCGGCGATGTAGCGCACGGCGTCGGCGACGTGTTTGACGTCGACCATCGGCTCCACGGCGATGCTGCCGTTGGCCTGGCGTACGCCTTGGGTCATGCGCACCGACATTTCCGTCAGGGCATTGCCGATGTCGATCTGGCTGCAGGCGATGTTGAATTCGCGACCGTCGAGCGCCAGGGATTTGGTCAAGCCCAGCACGGCGTGTTTGCTGGCGGTATAGGCGCTGCTGAACGGGCGGGGGGTGTGCGCAGAAATCGAACCGTTATTGATGATCCGTCCGCCCTGTGGCTGCTGCTTGCGCATTATCCCGAAGGCGCCGCGAGCGCAGAGGAACACCCCGTTCAGGTTGGTATCGATCACGTTGCGCCACTGCTCGAACGTCAGTTCATCCAGCGGCACGGCGGGTGCGTTGACCCCGGCGTTGTTGAAGACCACGTCGAGGCGGCCATAGACCTCGGCAACGGTGGCGAACAGAACGTCGACACTGGCCGGGTCGCGCACGTCGGTGGGCACCGCCAGCGCCGTGTGTCCTTGGCTTTGCGCCAATTCGACCAGCGCGTGCAAGGGCTCGGGCCGGCGTCCGGCGAGCACGAGAGTGAAGCCGTCGGCCATCAGGCCCAGCGCCACGGCGCGGCCAATGCCACTGCCGGCTCCGGTCACCAACGCGACTTTCAAAGGGGGGGTCATTTTATTGTTCTCCTGTTTTCAAAGGCCGACGGATCAGGTCCGTGGGCCGACGCGCATTTCCAGTTGGCCGATGCCGTCGATGCCGGCGTTGATCACATCGCCTGGTTGCAGCCCATCGACGCCCGCCGGGCTGCCGGTCATGATCAGGTCGCCGGCGCGCAGTGCCACGGATTGCGAGATGCGGCTGATCACTTCACTGACTGACCAGATCTGGCTGTCGAGGTTGTCGCGCTGGCGTTCTGCACCATTAACGTTCAGCCATAACTCGCCCTCGGGATGGCCAGAGCGGCTTACCGGAACGACGGCGGTCATCGGCGCGGCACCGTCGAACACCTTGGCGCCTTCCCACGGCAAACCGTTGCTTTTGGCGGCGCGCTGCACATCGCGGCGGGTCAGGTCGAGGCCGGCGGCGTAGCCCCAGACGTAGGCCAGCGCCTGTTCCTCGGGAATGTTGGCGCCGCCTTCGCCGATGGCCACCACCAGTTCGATTTCGTGAACGAAGTCCTCGCACAGCGTGGGGAAGGCCACGTCGCCGACGGCATCGACTACACAGCTTGCCGGTTTCATGAAGAACACCGGTGGCTGGCGCGACTGGCCCTGGCTGTCGGGCCACGGGTAGTTGCGGCCGACGCAAAACACCCGGCCGACGGGGAAGCGTTGGTCAGTGCCGAGCACCGGCAAGGTCACGGGCAGATCCGGAGTAAAGACGTATTCGGTCATGTTCATCCTGCGGGGCATCCTGTTTGAAGTAGCAGCGTACGGCGGCTGGCGTCGGCGAAGTTGGACGAAAGCCGCCTGCGTTTGGAGAAAACGGGGTTTTTTGCCTCAGCGCACTTTCAGCTCGATGCGGTACAAGCGTCCGAGCAGCAACGAGTAGGAGAGGGTGCCGATCAGCGCCACACCGCCGATGAACCAGAAGGCATAAGCGAAGGTGCCGGTGGCATGGACAATGGCGCCGATTACGATCGGGGTGACGATGCCGCCGATGTTCGCGGCGAGGCTGGTGACGCCGCCGGTCAGTCCGATCAGCTCTTTGGGCGCCACTTCCGACACCGCCGCCCACGACGAGGACGCGATGCCCTGGGCGAAGAAGGCGATGGTCAGCACGGCGATGCAGATCAGGTTCGAATCGGTGAAGTTCACCAGCACGATGGACATGCCCAGCATCGAACCGACCACCAGTGGCAGCTTGCGTGCGAAGGACATCGAGTAGCCGCGACGGATCAGCAAATCCGAGACGATGCCGGCCAGCAAAATCCCCACCGTGGCGCCCACGAACGGCAGTACGGCGAAGATCCCGGCCTTGATCATGGTCAGCTTGCGTTCTTCGATCAGGTAGGTCGGGAACCAGGTCAGGAAAAAGTACAGCGCCGAGGTGCTGGCGAACTTGCCGATGCAGATCGCCCAGACCTGCCGATAGCTGAACAGTTCGGCAACCTGCCGCCAGTTGAAACGGGTGCGTTGCTGGCTGCTTTTGACCAGACCGCCGCCGGTTTCGATGTACTGCAATTCTGCCTGGCTGACCTTTTTGCAGTTCAACGGATCGCGATACAGATACAGCCACAACACACCGAACACGATGCCGAGTGCGCCGGTGCTGTAGAACACATGGCGCCAGTCGAAAGTGGTCGCCAGCCAGAGCAGCGCACCGGTGAACAGCGCGGTGCCCAGGTATTGGCCGCAGACGTAAATGCTGCTGGCCAGCCCGCGTTCTCGCGCCGGAAACCACACAGTGACCGCACGACTGTTGGCCGGAAAGGCCGGAGCTTCCATGGCGCCGACGGCCAGGCGCAGGCCGAACAGCGAGGCAAACCCGGTGGCGAAACCCTGGCAGACGGTGACGGTCGACCAGCTGATCAGCGAAACGCCGTAGGTAAAGCGCGAGCCGAAACGGTCGGCGATGAAACCGGCCGGCACCAGCGCCAGGGCGTAGGTCCAGGCGAAGGCGGAGAAGATCAGGCCCATCTCGATCTTGTCCAGGCCAAGATCCTTGGCCATGAAGGGTGCGGCAATCGAGATGTTCACACGGTCGATGTAATTGATGATCGTCGCAATCAGCAACAGCGACAGCATGAACCAGCGCCGCCGGGTTGGCAGCCGCTGTGCCGAGACGGCATCGCGTGAACCGGCAATCACCGGCGGCACGGTAGCACTGGAAGAATGAGAGTTGGACATGCGGAGACCTCGTTATTGTTAGAAGAATCGAGATTTTTCGAGCAGCCGACCGCGTTGCCCACAATGTGTGGGGCAAGACAATCGAACGTGAAGCGGGCGTGGCTGAAGCGCAGGCTTCAGACGTTCAACAACGTCGGTCTGCGACTGTCATCAAGGTGAGGTCGAGAGGGGTGGCGAGGGGGAATAGCAGGATCATGACGTGCGCACCTTTGATTGTTTTTGAAAGAGGTTGGGCTGCGTTGGTCATTACAGTGGTCGTACGACATCGCTAAATCAACCGAGGTGTTAGAACGTTTTTTCTTGAGGGAAACAACTTTGGCTAACCTGTCCAAAAACATAAATCTGAATATCATTGGCGGTCCGACCTGCTAAACAGTGATAACTGTTTGATTAATAAGGACCTGTCAGGAATTAAAAAGAATCTTGTTTTTGGACACGCGCATTGCCACTCAGCAGGGGAAATAGTTGCCGAGCGTTGATGTCGTCGTATGACTTGTTGCCGCCCTCAGCCCAACCCTGCAAGATGACTGACGCCACCTCACTGCCCGGAGGACTCCCCACCCATGTCGTCACTCAGCCGTATCCCGACCTACGTCATGCAGCAACGCAGCGAATTGACCGATTTCTATATTCGCGACAAAAAGGGCCGGCGCGCCGAGACCAGTCCTCACCGCCATGAGTATTTTCAAATTCAGATCAACCTCGGTGGCGACACCGTTCAGCACATCGGCAGCGTGCAACGGCCATTCCCGCGTAACACTCTGGCCTTCATCCTGCCCCATCGCGTACACGTCATTCCGCACCCGGCGGACAGCAATTTCATCGTGATCAACTTTTCCCAGACCTTTCTGTTGCCGCATTTGCAGTGCGACCCGATGGATCTGGAAGAGGTCTCGATTCTGCTGGCGCCGGAGCTGTCGCCGTTCCGCTTTCAGGAGCATCTGGACTTCATCCTTGGCGACGAAGATTTCACTCAGGTGTGCGGTTTGATCGAGCAGATGCGCACCCTCGATGAAAACCGTCAGTTCGGCACACGGGAGATGCTCAAGGGCTTGTTGCTGCAACTGATTGGCAGCGTGTGTTTTCTCTACGCCGAACCACTCAAGCGTCTGGCGGAGGAGAATGCTGCGGAGAACAGCCGTCGTGATGCTCTGAGCCGGATGTTCGAATACTTGCGCAAGAACATCGCCGATCCCGATCTCAACCTGATCAAGGTCGCTGCCGCGACGTATCTGTCACCGACTTACCTGACGCACTGGCTGCGCAAGGAAATCGGCAAGACATTCACCGAACTGGTGCTGGAGCGGCGCATGCACGCCGCACGCAACTTTCTGCTCAACAGCACGCGCTCTGTGGGCGAGGTCGCGCGCTTGTGCGGGTTTGCCGACGAGGCGTATTTCTCGCGCCGTTTTCGCCAGATCCATGGCCAGCCGCCCGGGCAGTTTCGCCGCCGCCAGCTCAATCCGGATACGCCGCAAACGCCGCTCGACACTTGAACGGCTCAGCCGCCCTGTTGCAGACGATAGCTGCCGGCGTTGGCGAGGGCCATGTCGTTGTACATGCGGGTTGCGGGGTGAAAATGTCGGTGTAGCTGGCGTACACAATTGGATTTGGCGCATCCCGCAAGCGAATGTTCTGGGGAGAATGTGGGAGCGGGCTTGCTCGCGAAGGCGGTGGGTCATTCAACGAACAGGTTGTCTGGCACACCGCCTTCGCGAGCAAGCCCGCTCCCACAGTTTTTTATCTCACTTCAAATCCTGTGCCTGATGCCGCTCCGGCACCTGACTCTCTTCATCGCCCCAGGTACGATTCACCCGCTGTCCGCGAATAACCGCCGGCCGCTGAGCGATTTCCTCCGCCCAGCGCTGCACGTGGGTGTATTCATGCGCCGCGAGAAACTCCGCCGCCGAATACACGTTGTTGCGCACCAGTTGCCCGTACCACGGCCAGACCGCGATGTCGGCGATGGTGTAGCTGTCGCCGGCCAGGTAACGGTTATCGGCGAGACGGCGATTCAGTACGTCCAGCTGCCGCTTGGCTTCCATGGTGAAGCGGTTGATCGGGTATTCGAGCTTCTCCGGCGCGTAGGCATAGAAATGCCCGAAACCGCCGCCCAGATACGGCGCCGAGCCCATTTGCCAGAACAGCCAGTTGAGGGTTTCGGTGCGCCCGGCCGGATCCCTGGGCAGCAGGGCGCCGAATTTTTCCGCCAGATACAGCAGGATCGAACCGGACTCGAACACCCGGATCGGCGGTTCGATGCTGCGATCGAGCAGTGCGGGGATCTTTGAGTTCGGATTGATCTCGACGAAGCCACTGGAGAACTGATCGCCTTCGCCAATGCGGATCAGCCACGCGTCGTACTCGGCCCCGCTGTGCCCGAGCGCGAGCAATTCTTCAAGCAGGATGGTGACTTTGACGCCGTTGGGCGTGGCCAGCGAATACAACTGCAAAGGGTGTTTGCCGACCGGTAGCTCCTTGTCATGGGTCGGCCCGGCGACCGGGCGGTTGATGCTGGCGAAGTGGCCGCCGGAAGGGGCTTCGTGTTTCCAGACCTTGGGCGGAACGTAAGACGTTTTGCTCATGAAACGGACCTCGTCGATGCTGGGATGGCGTAGGTAGACACCGTAGGGAAAATTGCCCGCCCATGCCAGCCCCCACAGATTTCCCTGTCAACCCAAACCCCCTTGTAGGAGTGAGCCTGCTCGCGATAGCGGTGTGTCAGGCAAATAATGTATTGACTGGTACACCGCTATCGCGAGCAGGCTCACTCCTACAGGGTTATGTGTTGAACCATCAATGCCAGTATTGGGCTAACGCGCCACCGTTTCCTTGCACCGGATCTGTCTCAGGAAATGCAAGCTTCGCAATATGCGCCAACTGCTCTTCACTCGCCGCATCCCGGCAAATATCCGCTTGCTGCCCCGGCGGATACGCCCCCACCACCAGAAAATCTTCACTCGACCACAGGTTGCAATGCCCGGTCCCGACCGGCAGTAACAGCGCATCCCCGGCATTGACCTCGACTGCGTGGCCATCGGGCCCGCCCAGCATCAACCGCGCTTTACCTGCCGCTACGCCAAGCACTTCATGGCCTTCGGTGTGGTAGTGGTGATAGTCATAGACCCCGTAGCGCCACTGCGGCGGCCAGCCATTGGCGCTGAAAACCTGCTCGAAGCGCACCGCCGGGTCGTCGCCCTCGATGGCAATCGCGTTGCGATAGATCAACACCGGCAGACGCGGATTGTTTGGCACCCAGTCGTTGCGTTCGAGCAACAAGGTTTGTACTTCAGTCATGACGAATCCTCCGATCATTCATTAATCGACCGCAGGGCAGGGTGCTCGCCTCAATAAATTCGTCAATGGCTGCCCTGGCGCCGTGCGCAGTTCCGGTACGGGTGCAATCCATCGAAACTTCGTCGCGCACCTCACTGTCCAGACCCTTACACATCCATGCAGCGGTGAAAGGCGAGGATCGAGATGACGATGACGGTAGGCGATTTTCTGGTCGAGCGGCTCAGCGAGTGGGGCGTTACGCGGATTTTTGGATACCCGGGCGACGGTATCAATGGCGTCTTCGGCGCCATGGCCCGGGCGAAAGGCAAGATCGAATTCGTACAGGCGCGACATGAGGAAATGGCCGCGTTCATGGCCTCGGCGCACGCCAAATTCACCGGTGAGCTGGGCGTGTGTATCGCCACCTCCGGCCCCGGCGCTTCACACCTGATCACTGGTCTTTACGATGCGCGCATGGATCACATGCCGGTGTTGGCCATTGTCGGTCAGCAGGCGCGCACGGCGCTGGGCAGTCATTACCAGCAGGAACTGGACTTGGTGTCGATGTTCAAGGACGTCGCCGGCGCGTTCGTGCAGCAGGCTTCGGCGCCGGCACAGGTGCGCCATCTGCTCGACCGCGCCGTGCGCACGGCTGTGGGCGAGCGCCGCGTCACTGCGCTGATTCTGCCCAACGATTTGCAGGATCTGCCTTACGAACAACCACCCCGCGCTCACGGCACCGCGCACTCCGGCGTCGGCTACAGCAAGCCGAAAGTCGTGCCGTACGACGCCGATTTGCAGCGCGCCGCCGAGGTCCTCAATCGCGGCGAGAAAGTCGCGATTCTGGTCGGTGCCGGGGCGCTGGAAGCGACCGACCAGGTGATCGCCGTGGCGGAAAAACTCGGCGCCGGCGTCGCCAAGGCTTTGCTCGGCAAAGCCGCGTTGCCCGACGATCTGCCGTGGGTCACCGGCAGCATTGGCCTGCTCGGCACCGAACCCAGCTACAAGCTCATGAGCGAATGCGACACCTTGCTGATGGTCGGCTCGGGCTTTCCCTATTCCGAATTCCTGCCCAAGGAAGGCCAGGCGCGTGGCGTGCAGATCGATTTGCAACCGGACATGCTCAGCCTGCGTTATCCGATGGAGGTCAATCTGGTCGGCGATTCAGCCGAAACCCTCGCCGCGCTGTTGCCTTTGCTCGAGCAGAAAACCTCAAACAAGTGGCGCAAAAAAGTCGAAGGCTGGCGTAGCACCTGGGAGAAAACCCTGGAAAAGCGCGCCATGGTCAAGGCCAAGCCGATCAATCCGCAACGCGTGGTGTTCGAGCTGTCACCGCGCTTGCCCGATCAGGCGATCATCACCAGCGACTCCGGCTCCTGCGCCAACTGGTACGCCCGTGACTTGAAAATCCGCCGCGGGATGAAATGCTCGCTGTCCGGTGGCCTGGCCTCGATGGGGGCTGCGGTGCCCTATGCGATCGCGGCCAAATTCGCTTTTCCGGAACGCCCGGTCATTGCCCTGGTCGGCGACGGCGCGATGCAGATGAACAACATGGCCGAGCTGATCACCGTCGCCAAATACTGGCGGCAATGGGCGAGCCCGAAATGGATCTGCGCAGTGTTCAACAACGAGGACCTCAACCAGGTGACTTGGGAACAGCGGGTGATGGAGGGCGATCCGAAGTTCGAGGCGTCGCAAAGCATCCCCGATGTGCCCTATCACCTGTTCGCCATTTCCATCGGCCTCAAGGGCATCTTTGTTGATCGCGAGGAAGACGTGGCAGCGGCCTGGGAGCAGGCACTGGCCTCGGATGTACCCGTGCTGATCGAGTTCAAGACCGACCCGAACGTGCCGCCGTTGCCACCGCACATCAAGCTGGAGCAGGCAAAGGCATTCGCCACGACCCTGCTCAAAGGCGATCCGGACGAGGCGGGGGTGATCGTGCAAACGGCCAAGCAAGTGCTTGGCGCCGTGCTGCCGCGCAAGAAATGATGCCAGGCGCTTGAACGAACCAGCGATTTTAATCGGTTGCGCGGGCTGGAGCCTTGGCCGCGAGCACTGGCCGGCCTTCCCGGAGGAAGGCACGCATCTGCAACGCTATGCGGCGCGTTTCAACTGTGTGGAAATCAACAGTTCGTTCTATCGCCCGCATCGTCGGCAGACCTATGAGCGTTGGGCCGATTCGGTTCCGCCAGGCTTTCGCTTCGCAGTCAAAGTACCCAAGCTCATCAGCCATGAGCAGCGTCTGGCGGGCAGCGCGGCTGCGCTTGATGAGTTTCTCGGACAGTGCGAAGGTCTGGGTGAAAAACTGGGCTGTCTGCTGCTGCAATTGCCGCCGAAACTGGCGTTCGATGCGCCCGCTGCCGAGGCGTTTTTTCGCGTCTTGCGCGAACGTTTCCAAGGCGCCGTGGTGCTGGAGCCGCGACACGAATCGTGGACCGGCGCCGAGGCGCTGTTGCAGGATTTGCAGATTGCCCGGGCGGTGGTCGATCCGTCGCGGATCAGCACCGACGCGGCGCCGGGCGGCTGGCGAGGCCTGCAATATTGGCGCCTGCACGGATCGCCGCGCATCTATCACAGCGCCTACGACTTGGCTTATCTCCAGCGCCTTGCTCAGGTCCTGCAAAGCGCGAGCGGCGTGGGCAAAGACACTTGGTGCATCTTCGATAACACCGCCAGCGGCGCTGCCACCGCCAATGCGTTGGCATTGAGCGCGCTGACCGAAGTCAGCGAGCGCTGATACGAAGGCCTCAAGGCCGCTATCGCAACCCACACAAACCGTCCGGCTACAGGTAAACTCCGCGCACTTTTTCAAGGAGTTCACATGAGTTACTACCAGCCGGGCATCCTCGCCACCCCTGTTCCTGCGCAAGCACGTCATCTGTTTTTCGCCCTGGCGTCGGTTGAAGCCTTGCCGCAAGCGATCGACAACCTGCTGATGCTGGTGGATGGCAAGTCGGCGGTGGTTGGCTTTGGTGAGGCGTTGACCAATGCGCTGAATGTAGAAATCGACGGCCTGCGCAGTTTCCCGGCAATGACCGGCGTCGGCGTGAACAACCCGTCGACCCAGCACGCGCTGTGGGTCTGGCTGCACGGCGTCGACCGCGGTGAACTGCTCAACCGTTGCGACGCCTTCGAAGCCGCGCTGGCGCCGGCCTTGCGCCTGGTGCAGGTGCAGGAAGCCTTCCGCCACATGGACGGCCACGATCTCACCGGTTACGAAGACGGCACGGAAAACCCGCACGATGACGCCGCCATTGCCGCCGCTTTGCAAAGCACTGGCGCTGATGGCTTGATCGGCGGCAGCTTCGCCGCCATCCAGCAGTGGCAGCACGACCTCAAGGGTTTTCAGCGTTTATCTGCCGAGGCCAAGGACGACATCATGGGCCGCCGTCTGAGCGATAACGAAGAAATCGACGACGCGCCGATTTCCGCTCACGTCAAACGTACCGCCCAGGAAAGCTTCGCGCCGGAGGCGTTTGTCGTGCGCCGTTCGATGCCATGGATCGAAGGTGATCGCGCGGGTTTGATGTTTCTGGCTTTCGGCTTCTCGCTGGATGCCTTCGAAGCGCAACTGCGGCGCATGAGCGGTCTGGAAGACGGCATCACCGATGGCCTGTATCGCATCAGCCGACCGATTACCGGCGGCTATTACTGGTGCCCGCCGCTCAAGGACGGTCACCTCGATCTGCGCGCTCTGCGCATCGGCTGAGGACCTGGTCATGAACGTGGTGCGCTGGGGCATGATCGGTTGTGGCAGCGTGGCGGAACGCAAGAGCGGGCCGGCCTTTTACAAGGCGCCCGGTTCGGCGCTGGTGGCGGTGATGGGCCGTCGCCTGGAAGCGGTGAGCGATTACGCTGCGCGTCACGGCATCGAACGGGTCTACACCGAGGTCGATGCGCTGATCAACGATCCGCAAGTGGACGCGGTGTACATCGCCACACCACCCGACAGCCACCACGCCTACAGCCTGAAAGTCGCCGCCGCCGGCAAGCATTGCTGTGTGGAAAAACCCATGGCGCTCAACGCCGGGCAGAGCCGCGAGATGCAGCAGGCGTTTGCCGCTGCCGGTCTGCATTTGTTTGTCAGCTATTACCGTCGCTCGCTACCGCGCTTCGCGCAAGTGCGCCAGTGGCTGGAGGAAGGGCGTATCGGCGAGGTCCGCCACCTGAGCTGGACACTGACCAAAGCGCCGTCGCCGGCGGATCTGGAGGGCCGTGACAATTGGCGCACCGATCCGGCGGTGGCGGGCGGTGGTTATTTCGCCGATCTGGCCAGCCATGGTTTGGACTTGTTCCAGTATTTGCTCGGCGACATCGTTGAAGTCGCCGGTTTCACCGCACGGCAGGCGGGTCTGTATGCGGCGGAAGATGCGGTCAGTGCCAGTTGGCGGTTTGCTTCGGGAGCACAGGGCATGGGCTGCTGGAATTTCGTTGCGGACCGGCGCGAAGACCGCGTCGAAATCATCGGCAGCCAGGGGCGGATCGGCTTTTCGGTGTTTGACGAGGATCCGCTGCACTTGTTTGCCGATGAGCAGATCAGTCTGGAGATTGCTCATCATGAGCATATTCAATGGCATCACGTGCTCGGGATGAATGCGCACATTCGTGGCGAATCCCGCCATCCCGCCGTGGCCGAGCAAGCCGTCAAAACCGACTGGGTCATGGACCAGATCCTCAAGCGCTGACCGCACAGATTCCCCCTGTAGGAGTGAGCCCGCTCGCGATAGCGGTCTGTCAGCCACATCAATTTCAACTGACACACCGCTATCGCGAGCAGGCTCACTCCTACAAAGGGCGATTCTGCGAAGCATCTAAGGTTATGCCCAAACAATATTTCTCAACTTTGTCATCCCAACCCTAAGATCACGTCATAACTCGTTATAACAAGTGATCCCGTGATGACCGATAACGTTCTCTCCCTCAGCAGCGTCCCGCTGCATACCCAACTGCGCGATGTGTTGCGTGCGCGCATTCTTGATGGTGAATACCCGCAAGACAGTCAGATGCCGTCCGAAAGCGAACTCGGCACGCTGTTCAAAGTCAGCCGCATCACCGTGCGCCAGGCGCTGGGCGATTTGCAGAAGGAAGGGCTGATCTTCAAGATCCACGGCAAAGGCACGTTCGTCGCCAAGCCGAAAACCTTTCAGAACGTCAGCAGCCTGCAAGGTCTTGCCGAGTCCATGACCGGGCGCGGCTACGAGGTGATCAACCGCCTGCGCAGCTTCAAATTCATTGCTGCCGACAAGCGTGTCGCCAAGCGTTTGCAGGTCGCCGAAGGCGAGATCGTCGCGCAGATCAAACGCGTGCGGCTGATCAACCGTGAGCCGATCTCACTGGAAATCACCTACCTGCCCAAAGCCATCGGCGAGCGGCTGGAAAAGGCCGATCTGGTCACCCGCGACATTTTCCTGATCCTCGAAAACGACTGCGGCATCGCCCTCGGCCACGCCGATCTGGCGATCGACGCGGTGCTGGCGGACAGCGACCTGACCCAGGCGCTCAACGTCGAGGCCGGCTCGCCGATCATGCGCATCGAGCGCCTGACCCACGACGCCCGGGGCCAGCCGCTGGATTTCGAACATCTCTACTACCGTGGCGATGCGTTTCAGTACCGCCTGCGGATCGACCGGCACAAAGGGGAGCAGGCATGACGCGCAACACGCTGGAACAGGAATACGACATCGTCGTTATTGGCGGCGGCACCGCAGGTCCCATGGCGGCGATCAAGGCCAAAGAGCAAAACCGCGACCTGCGCGTGCTGCTGGTCGACAAGGCCAACGTCAAACGCAGCGGCGCGATCAGCATGGGCATGGACGGCCTGAACAACGCGATCATCCCCGGCCATTCGACGCCGGAGCAGTACACCAAGGAAATTACCATCGCCAACGACGGCATCGTCAATCAAGCCGCCGTTTACGCCTATGCCACGCACAGTTTCGAAACCATCGAACAGCTCGACCGTTGGGGGGTGAAGTTCGAAAAGGACGAAACCGGCGATTATGCGGTGAAAAAAGTCCATCACATGGGCGCCTACGTGCTGCCGATGCCGGAAGGGCACGACATCAAGAAGGTCCTTTATCGCCAGTTGAAACGGGCGCGGGTGAGCATCACCAATCGCCTGGTCTGCACGCGTTTGCTGACCGACGAGGAGGGCGCGGTCAACGGTGTGATGGGCTTCGATTGCCGCACCGCCGATTTCCATGTGATCAAGGCCAAGGCTGTGATTCTGGCGTGTGGCGCTGCCGGTCGTCTCGGCCTGCCGTCGTCGGGTTATCTGATGGGCACTTACGAAAACCCGACCAATGCCGGCGATGGCTACGCGATGGCCTATCACGCCGGCGCCGAGCTGGCCAATCTCGAGTGCTTCCAGATCAACCCGTTGATCAAGGATTACAACGGCCCGGCCTGCGCCTACGTGACCGGCCCGCTGGGCGGCTACACCGCCAACAACAAGGGTGAACGCTTCATCGAGTGCGACTACTGGAGCGGGCAGATGATGTGGGAGTTTCACCAGGAACTGGAAAGCGGCAACGGCCCGGTGTTCCTCAAACTCGATCACCTGGCCGAAGAAACCATCCAGAACATCGAGGAAATCCTGCACAGCAACGAGCGCCCGAGCCGGGGTCAGTTCCACGCCAATCGCGGCACCGACTACCGCACGCAGATGGTCGAAATGCACATCTCGGAAATCGGTTTCTGCAGTGGTCATTCGGCGTCTGGCGTGTGGGTCAACGAACGCGCCGAAACCTCGGTGAAAGGTTTGTACTCGGCGGGCGACATGGCCGCCGTGCCGCACAATTACATGCTTGGCGCGTTTACTTACGGCTGGTTTGCCGGGCACAACGCCGCGGAATTTGTCGCCGGCCGCGAGTTTTCGGCGTTGGATGCCGAGCAGATTGCCAAGGAAAAAGCCCGAGTCTACGCACCGCTGGATCGCGAACACGGCCTGCCGCCGGCGCAGGTCGAGTACAAGCTGCGGCGCTTCGTCAACGACTACCTGCAACCGCCGAAAGTGACCAAAAAAATGCAGATCGGCCTGCAACGTTTCAGCGACATTGAGCGCGACCTGGAACAGATGAAAGCCAACAACGCCCACGAACTGATGCGCGCGATGGAAACCAGCGTGATCCGCGACTGCGCGGAAATGGCCGCCCGCGCCTCGTTGTTCCGCGCCGAAAGCCGCTGGGGCCTGTATCACTATCGCGTCGATCATCCACAACGCAACGACGCCGAGTGGTTCTGCCATTGCCATCTGAAAAAGGGCGAGGACGGGCGCATGACCAGTTTCAAAAAAGCCGTCGAGCCTTACATCATCCCGCTCGACGCCGAAGAAATGCAGGCCTACGACCGACTGCGGGTCGGCTCTTTCGCCGCTTGATGCACGACTGAAAAGAGAGTCCGAACCATGGCTTATCAAGCTCAGGAAATCTTCTTCCGCTCCAACGCCCCGGTCACCGTCGATGAGGACAAATGCATCGCCGAAAAGGGCTGCACCGTGTGCGTCGACGTCTGCCCGATGGACCTGCTGGCGATCAACCCGGCCACGCAAAAGGCCTACATGGCATTCGACGAATGCTGGTACTGCATGCCGTGCGAAAAGGATTGCCCGACGGGTGCCGTCAAAGTCGACATCCCGTATCTCCTGCGTTGAAACCCGGTCCCTGTAGGAGTGAGCCTGCTCGCGATAGCGCTGGATCAGATGTAGATGTGTTGACTGACACACCGCTATCGCGAGCAGGCTCACTCCTACATTGGATGTGTGACAAACCAAAGCCATCCGGTGAACCCCGGACGCTGAATTGAAAAATACCCCTCGTTTCCCACCGCGCCCTGATCGCGGCGGAGACGAACTTCAATCAATGATTCGAGGGGACACACTCATGTTGCGTGCAGCACTCGCCGGTCTGGTACTGGCTTCATTTACCGTGTCGGCCTCGGCCGAAACCATCCGCATTGCCATCGGCACCCAGGACACCACCATCAACTGCGCCGCCGGTGGCCTGTTGATCCGTGAACTCGGCTTGCTCGACAAATACCTGCCCCGCGATGGCGCCTATAAAGATGCGAAGTACGACGTGCAATGGAAAAACTTCACCAGCGGCGCGCCGCTGACCAACGAGATGGTCGCCGGCAAACTCGACTTCGGCGCCATGGCCGATTTCCCCGGGGCATTCAATGGTGTGGCGTTCGAAACCGCCGGCAAGCACAGCCTGTTCATCAGCGTGTTGTCGGGCAGCATCAAAGGCAGCGGCAACGGCATTGTTGTGCCGAGCGCATCCAGCGTGCAGTCGTTGGCTGAGCTTAAAGGCAAGACCATTTCCGTGCCGTTCGCCTCCACGGCCCATGGCATGTTGCTGCGCGCCGTGGCAGAACAGGGCTGGGATCCGCTCAAGGATGTGAACATCATCGCCCAGCCGCCGGAGGTCGCAGGCTCGGCGTTGCAGGCCGGCAAGATCGACGCCCACGCCGACTTCGTGCCGTTCGCCGAACTGTTTCCCAGCCGTGGTTTCGCCCGCAAGATTTACGACGGCGCCCAGGCCAACGCACCGACCTTCCACGGTGCGCTGGTGGATCAGGCCTATGCGAAGAAATACCCGGAGATTGTCGTCGCCTATCTGCGCGCCAGCATCGAAGCCAATCAATTGCTCGCAGCCGAGCCGGAGAAGTACAGCGAGCTGATCGCCAAGGTCTCTGGCGTCGACGCCGAGGTCAACTACCTGTTCCATGGCCCGCTCGGCGTGCAGACCCGCGACCTGAGCTGGAAACCGGAGTACCGCCAGGCCGTCGGCACCGCCATCGATACGCTGAAGCTGCTGAAAAAGGCTGATCGCGGCCTCGATCTCGACACCTTTATTGACGACCAATACATCCGCGCGGCTTTCAAGGCGTCGAATCTCGATTACGCCGCGCAATTGGCTGACTACGCGCAGACGCCTTTACCCGGGGTGGATGCAGCAACAGGCCAGGCCATCACCGATGTCAGCCACGTCGCGGAAATCTGGGTACGCGGCGAGGCAAAAGTGCGCCGTTATGGTTCGGCTGAAGCGGCGTTCAGCGCACTGGCTGCGTTGAAGCAGGAGGGCAAAAACATCCGGGCGGTGTATGCGCAGGCCAGCGACAGCGGCATCAAGTTGTTGGCCGAACAGGCATGGTTTGCCAGCGATGCCAAGGGTCGCCTGAGTGCTTTCCTGCTCAAGGGCCAGGCCCAGCAATACGCCACGGCGCAGGGCGGCAAAGTCTTCGACTTCAGCGATGCCACCGCGCAAGTCGTCGCCGTGCGCTAACCCCAAAAACACCGCGCTCCCCTGTAGGAGTGAGCCTGCTCGCGATAACGGTGTGTCAGGTGTCGATGTGATGTCTGATACACCGCTATCGCGAGCAGGCTCACTCCTACAGGGATCTGGTTGAGAGGCATTATTGTGTATCGATCCTGTTTGCGTTGGGTGCCGAGAGGCGCCTCGCTGCTGCTGTGCTTGCTGTTCTGGCAACTCGCCGCCAGCCATCACTGGAACCTGGGCCTGGTGACCTTCGCCAACGTGCCAACCCCCGTGGCCGTGATAGAAGCCGCGCTGGGCCTGGGCGATTCCGGCAAACTCTGGCAGCACCTGAGCAGCAGCCTGGGCCGCGTCTTTGCCGGCTACCTCGCGGCACTGCTGATCGGCATCGCCCTTGGCCTGTCCATCGGCCGCTCGAAATGGGCTGAAGACCTGCTGCTGCCACCGCTGGAAGTGCTGCGCCCGATCCCCGCCGTGGCGTGGATTCCTCTGGCAATCCTGATGTTCCCGTCGTCGGAATTGTCGATGGTCTTCATCACCTTTACCGGCGCGCTGTTTCCGATCCTGCTCAACACCGTGCACGGCGTCGAGACCGTCGACCCACGTCTGATCGCCTCGGCAAAAAGCCTCGGGGCAGGGCGCCGGGCGATTCTGCAGGAAGTGATCCTGCCGGGCGCTGCGCCGAGCATCATCACCGGCCTGGCGATCGGCATGGGCACGTCGTGGTTCTGCCTGGTGACGGCGGAAATGATCTCCGGCCAGTTCGGTATCGGTTATTACACCTGGGAGTCCTACACCCTGCAGAACTATGCCGACATCGTCGTCGGCATGCTCCTGATCGGTGTGTTGGGCATGGGCAGCAGTTGGCTGATCAAACGCCTGGGCGGGTGGCTCACGCCCTGGCATCGACCGCGAGGAAAAGCCTGATGAGCGTGATGCAAACCCCGCAAGGGCGGATCGACATTCGCCAGTTGTCCATCGTCCTTGGCAGCGGTCGTGAAGCGTTCGAAGCCGTGCAGGGCCTCGATTGCCAGATCGAACCCGGCCAGTTCGTGTGCATTCTCGGCCCGTCCGGTTGCGGGAAATCGACCTTGCTCGGTGCCTTGGCCGGGCATCTGAATGCGCAGACCGGCAGCCTCAAGGTGGACGGCGCAGTGGTATCCGGCCCGTCGCCACAACGCGGCATGGTCTTTCAACATCACACATTGTTCCCGTGGCGAACGGTGCGTGACAACGTCGCCTTCGGCCTGAAAATGCGTGGCATCGGCAAGGCTGAACGCCATCGTGCCGCCGATGAAATCCTTGAGCTGGTCGGCCTCGACGGCTTTGCCGAACACTGGCCCGATCAGCTCTCCGGCGGCATGCAGCAGCGGGTGGAGATCGCCCGGGTGCTGGTCAACCGTCCGCGGCTGTTGCTGATGGACGAACCGTTCGGCGCACTGGATGCGCTGACCCGGCTGAACATGCAGGAACTGCTGCTGGACATCTGGACGCGGATTCGCACCACCGTGGTGTTTGTCACCCATGACATCGATGAAGCGCTGTTCCTCGCCGACCGCCTGTTGGTCATGAGCGCACGCCCGGGGCGAATCATCGAAGAATTGCGCCTGGATTTCCCTCGTCCACGCACCACTGAGCTGGTCACCAGCCCCGCGTTCGCCCGCCTCAAGCGTCACTGCCTCGACCTGCTGCGCCACGACAACGACCGACCGCTGCCACGCCTCAATCCGCTCGGTCTGCCACCAGAAAACCCTTTGCCGCGATTTGCCCTATGACTTCTATTTTTGCTGTAACCGACAACGATGAAATCCTCGCCCTGCAACCGCGTCTGACGGCTGAAGATGCCGGCGTGCGACGTATTGCCCTGATTGAACTGGCGGATCTGGAAGAGCCGGACGGTTTGCTCTGGCTGGTTGATCGCCTCAGGCAGGATCCCGCCGAGGAGGTGCGTGCCGAAGCCGCACGGCTGTTGGAGGCGTGGGAGGACGAGCCGGTCGTGCAAGCCTTGTGCGAAGCGCTGACGGATCCGTCGCCAGCCGTGCAAGCGGCCGCCGCGCAAAGCCTGAGCCTGCTCAAGTCGGCAGCGGCGGGGCGGGTGATTCTGCCGTGGACCGGGCACACCGATGTCAGTGTGCGGATCGCCGCGTTTCGAGCGCTGCGTGAGTTGCGTTTTGCCGACGCCGCCACCGCGGCCATTACCGCGCTGAACGATGCTGACGCACATGTGCGTCGCGAAGCGGTCGGGGTGCTCGGCTGGCTCAAACAGCTCGATGCGTTGCCGGCGCTGGCCCGTCTGGCCAGCGCTGATCCGGACACCGAAGTGCGCCGCGCGGCCACCGGAGCGCTGGGCCTGGCCTCTGGCGCCGAAGTGCTTCCGGCTCTGCGCCAGGCCTTGCAGGACAGTGCCTGGCAAGTACGCGAAGAAGCCGCGACCACCCTGGGCAAAGTCGGCCATCGCGATGCGGGGCCGGCCCTGGTCGAAGCCTTGAGCGACGACTATTGGCAAGTGCGCCTGCGCGCCACCCGCAGCCTTGGTCGCCTGCGTTTCGCCCCGGCGCTGGACGCGCTGGTCGACACCCTTGGTCATCGCATCAGCAATCTGCGCAAGGAAGCGGCGCTGGCCTTGGGCGAACTGAATGATCGCGGTGCCGTGGCGGCGTTGCAGGCTGCGCAGGATGACGGTGATCCAGAGGTGCGCAAAGCCGTGCGCATCGCCTTGAGCCAGTTGCAATGAACCCGCTGTCGGTCGGTAATTCGCAGAGCGAACGGACGCTGCGCCTGAGCTGGCCGGGAGGCCGCGAGCAGCAACTCAACCACGCCGAACTGCGCCGCCAGTGCCCATGTTCGCAATGCCGCGCGCTGCGCCTGCGCGGCCTGACGCCGCTGGTCGATGATCGGGTGCGTCTGATCGAACTCAACCCCCAGGGCTATGGCGTGCAACTGGTGTTCAGCGACGGCCATCAACGCGGTATCTATCCATGGACTTACCTGGCACAACTCAATGCCTGACCCAGCGAAAGTTCATGTGGGAGCGCTGAACCCCGCATATCGAGCCGAATCATAAATCCCCTGTGGGAGCGGTTATCAGAAAGATTTGCTGACGCTGACGACAACGGTCGCTACGCAGACGTCTTTGAAGCCCCAGTTGCTCAGGCATTGCGTTTGCGAGAGGTCAGTGTCGATATAGCTGAGGCCCAGCACCACGCCGCCCAGGTTGTGGGTGACTTTTACCTCCCACTCCCGATAACTGTCCTGCGCCTGCCCGGACGCCGAGTACAGGTACGGGTCCTTGAAATCCATACGGCCGTAGCGCAGTGCCAACGCCGAATCGAAAGGCAATGGCGTTTCATAACTGACGTAGGTGTACAGCGAGTTCTGCTGACTATCGATGCCCGGCGCATCGCTGGAGTAGTACGCCGCCACGCTGACGCCGTACGCGCCGAAAATCGCGTAGACCTCGCTCTGGTTGAACTGGCTTTCCCTGGGGTAGGCATACTTGAGATAGCCCAGGTCCAGACTGACATCCTCGCTCGCCTGCCATAGCCAACCGGCGTAGTAATCGACTTCCTGACGGGTCTTCAGGCCACCGCCGAAATCGACGTTGGAACTCCACGCGCCCAGATACAGACCGCTGCTGTGCGCCAGGGTCAGGCCGGCCTGCGCGGCAGGGTCATTTTGAGTTTGGGAAATGCCGCGGGTGCGGTAATCACTGGCAAGGGTCAGATCCACCAGCACGGCGAAGTCGTCGTTCAACGCGATCGCGTGGCTGCTCAAGGGCAGCCCACTCAAGAAACTCAGGGCGAACAGGGGCAAGGCTTTCATGTGAAGTCCCGATGTTGTGTGATTATTGTTGGGCAGTACGAAAACTGTGGAGGGAATGCAATCTCAGCCACCCCAAAAGACCCTGTAGGAGTGAGCCTGCTCGCGATAGCGGTGTGTCAGACAACACATTGACATCTGATACACCGCTATCGCGAGCAGGCTCACTCCTACAAAGGGCGATGGTGTTGTTATTGAGAGGCGGTGTAGACCTTGCGACCAGCAAACCAGGTCTGCAACACCTGGGTGTCGTGCAGGGCTTTGTCATCGACGCTGAACACATCGCGATCCAGAACAATGAAGTCCGCCTGCTTGCCCGGGGTCAGCGAGCCAATCTGCCGGTCCAGACCGATGGCTCGCGCGGCGTTGGCGGTGTAGGCATAGAACAGGGTTTCGCGGTCCAGGCGCTCGTCGGCATTGAGCACGCCCAACGGGCCGACGCGAGTGATCGCCTGGGCCATGGCGTTGAACGGGTTCGGCGATGACACCGGCCAGTCACTGGCGCCGGCAATCGTCGCGCCCTGCTTGAGCAGTGAGTGCGCCGGGTATTGATAGCGAAAGGCGAGGGCGCTGACGTAGGGCTTGATCATCTCGGTGGTGTAATCGTCGGCGCTGGCCCAGAGCAGTTGCATCGAGGCGATAACCTCAAGCGGCTTGAAGCGGGCGAATTCTTTCGGGTTGACCATCTGCAGGTGAGTGATCGAGTGGCTGACACCGCTCTGGCGATCCTTGCGCGCCTGAGCGATGCCGTTGAGCGCTTCGCGCACCGCACGGTCGCCGATGGCGTGGATGTGCACCCGCCAGCCGCGCTGGTCGATGGCGCTGACCAGTTCGCCGAAGTGCTGCGGATCGATGAGCAATTCGCCCTGCTTGTGCGAGTTGCTGTAGGGGTCAATCATCGCCGCGCTTTGCGCCGGAAATTCGATCACGCCGTCGGCGAAAATCTTCACCCCTGGCAGGGTCAGGTTGGGTATGCCTTGAAACTGCTGGCGCACCTTGTCCAGCGTATCAAGATCGGCCGGAACACTTTTCGGATTGGCGACCAGCAGCGCGGCGACATGCACGCTCATCTCGCCACTTTCGGCCAGTGCCTTGTAGGCCGGCAGCACACCGACGGACTTCTCGGTGGGTTTGAGAGCGAACACTGCTTCACCCGGTGCGGCGTTGGCCGCCGGGTCCATCCATGCCGTGATGCCCAGACTGTTGTTGTAGCGCACGGCTGATTTGGCGGCGCTGAGCATGTCGGCAGGGCTTGGCACCGGCATCTTCGAGGCGACCCGATCCCAGCCAGCGTCGACCACAAAGCCGTTGGGCTCGCCATTGGCCAGTTTGCCAATGGTGTCTTTCTCGGCCTCTGGCAAGGATTGCAACAGCGCGGCGTCGATGCCGGCGCGTTTGAGCATGACGTTGTTGGCCCACGCGGTGTGGTGATCGCTGCCGACGAACACCACCGGCACGTCGGCCCATTCGCCGCGGTTGAAGGTCTGGCCCAGGGCTTCGGCCTGCGCCCAGTACACCGAACTCATGCCGGCAATGCTCAGCACGTCGCCGTGTTTTGCCTTGCCGTCTTCGCGCCAGCCACGCAGGCGTTTTTGCAGTTCATCGAGACTGACGACTTCGTCAGCCATGTTCGCCGAGACCATTTCCAGCCCGCCGAAAATGGCGTGGGAATGGCTGTCGACCAGCCCCGGCATCAGGGCTTTACCTTGCAGATCGATGACTTGGGTGGCGGTCTCGATCAGCGCTTTGATCTGTGCATCGGTGCCGACTTGCAGCACTTTGCCCTGTCCCACGGCAAGCGCCTGGACCTTCGGTTGCGTGCGGTCGGCAGTGAAAATCTTGCCATTGAGCAACACCAGATCGGCAGCGGCCATGGCTTCCATCGAGGCAAAACTTACAGCGGCAACCAGCAGCTTGGGAATGAATCTTTTCATTGAAGATTTCCTTTTTATTGCGTCTGATGGCCAGATTACCGGCTGCAATCGGCCGACAGAACGCTTCCCTCACGAAAAACGTTTTTGCCTGAATGGAAAAAGCATGGACAAGCTGGGTGCACTGAAAATGTTCGTGGTCACCGCGCAGCTCGGCAGTTTCAGCCGCGCCGCCGAGCAATTGGGCAAGACCCCGTCGGCCTTGACCAAAGCGGTCAATCACCTGGAGTCGGAGTTGGGTGCGCGGCTGTTCGAGCGCAGCACGCGGCGAATTCTGCTGACCGAGATCGGCCGGGTGTACCTGGAAACCGCGCGGCTGGTATTGCAGCGACTGGACGAGGCAGGGGAGGAAATCGAACAGTTGCAGCACGGCCTGCGCGGCAGTCTGAAAATCACCGCACCGCTGGCCTATGGTCGGGCTTTTCTCGATCAGGTGTGCGACGGCTTTTTGCAGCAGTACCCGCAGATCAGCCTGCAAGTGGACCTGTGCGACGCCTTCGTCAATTTGCTGGAAAGCGGCTATGACCTGGCGCTGCGTGAGGGGCATGACGATTTGCCGGGGTTGATCGCGCGGGTGGTCGGCAGCAATCGCCTGGCCTTGTGTGGCAGTCCGCAATACCTGGCGCGCGCAGGTTTGCCGGTCAATCCGCAAACCCTCGAACAGCATGAATGGCTGTGGTATCAGCATCCATTGCTCAGCCGCGAATTCTGGTGGGCCGAGCGCGATGGCCAGCGCCTGAGCCTGGCCCAACCGACGGCGCCGCGGTTGCGCAGCGACAATTACGATCTGCTGCTGGCCAGCGCCCTGGCCGGTCGCGGTTTATTGCATACGCCGTTGTGGAGCGCCGCGCCGTACCTCGCGGACGGGCGACTGGTGCGGGTCATGGCTGATTACGCGATCGACCCCGACACCTTCGGCCCGCACATTCTTGCGGTGTATCCGAGCCATCGGCGGGCGACGGCGAAAGTGGTGGCGTTTATCGATTACATCGCAGGGTTTCTCGCCGAACGTAGGCTGAACTGACGGACATTGATCGCTCCCACGCGCAGCAAAGGAATGCAGTCCGTGACGCTCCGCGCCACTGGACGCGGAGCGTCCCTTGAGGCATTCCTTTGCTGCGCGTGGGAATGATCAAATGTGTGTGTCGGCCTGGGCCGACTGGCGGTTCTTGTCAGGAAAATCCTACAGGAGTACAAATGTACTCCATGACAAACCTGACTCCCCGCCGTACCGCCATCCTGACCTTTATCCGCGAACGCATCGCCGAACACGGTCAGTCCCCAAGCCTCGCTGAAATCAGCGAGGCTTTTGGTTTTGCCTCCCGCAGCGTGGCGCGCAAGCACGTGCTGGCGCTCACCGAGGCCGGATTTATCGAGGTCAATGCGCATCAGGCCCGGGGCATTCGCCTGCTCGGACAACCGGCGCGCCCCGAGCTGCTCGACATCCCCGTGCTCGGTCGCGTGGCCGCCGGCGCGCCGATTGGCGCCGATGCCGACATTCATAGTCGCTTGATGCTCGACCCGGCACTGTTCTCCCGCACCCCAGACTACCTGCTGCGGGTGCAGGGCGATTCGATGATCGAGGACGGCATTCTCGACGGCGATCTGGTCGGCGTGCGGCGCAATCCCGAGGCACTCAATGGGCAGATCGTGGTGGCACGGCTCGACGGCGAAGTCACCATCAAGCGCTTCGAACGTGTCGGCGCAGAGGTGCGGCTGTTACCGCGCAACCCGGCGTATCAGCCGATTGTCGTGCGCGATGATCAGGACCTGGCCATCGAAGGGGTGTTCTGCGGTCTGGTGAGGCAAGGCTGATGGGCGCCGTCGTAGCATTGGATACCCTGTTCAATGGCGGCCAGGTCTGGAGAGGCCGGCCTGCGCCACCGGCCGCCAGCCCACAGCCGACCGGCCACGCCGCGCTGGACGCGGCACTGCCCAGCGGTGGCTGGCCGGAAGCGGCGCTGAGTGAAATCCTCTTGGCCGGTCCCGGTGTCGGTGAGTTGCAACTGGTCTGGCCGACGCTGGCGCGATTGGCCGCGGCCGGCGAGCGCATCGTGCTGGTGGCGCCGCCGTTCTTGCCGTACCCGCAAGCGTGGGAAAACGCCGGGGTCGATCTGCGTCAGTTGTCGGTGATTCAGGCCAGCGAGCGCGATGCCTTGTGGGCGGCGGAGCAATGTTTGCGTTCGGGCAGTTGCGGCGCGGTGCTGTGCTGGCCAAACAAGGCCGATGACCGCGCATTGCGGCGTTTGCAAGTGGCGGCGGAAACCGGCCAGACCCTCGCGTTTGCCTGGCGACCGTTGAGCGAAGCCGTCAACCCGTCACCGGCAGCGCTGCGTATTGCCATCGACGCCAGGCCTGCACAACTGCGCGTACTCAAATGCCGTGGCGGGCTGGCGCGGACGACGCCGATTGCCTTTGCCGTGGGTCACTGAGGCCGCCATGCGCTGGGTGTGTATCGTGTTTCCGCAACTGGCCCTCGACGCCGTGCTGCGCCAGCGCCCCGATGCCGCTGAGCCGTTGGTCTTGCTCAGCGGTCCGGCTCAGCGCCGGGTGTTGCAAGCGGTGAATCCGGCGGCGCGCCAACTCGGCTTGCGTTCCGGCATGTCGATGACTGCCGCCCAGGCCATGAGCAAAGGCTTTGCCACCGCCGATTATGAGGTGGCCGAGGTCGAACACTGGCAGCAGTTTCTCGCCGCGTGGGCCTACCGTTTCAGTGCGCAGGTCAGCGTGCATTACCCGCGTACCGTGGTGTTCGAGATCGAATCGAGCCTGGGGCTGTTCGGCACCTGGGCGCAGTTCGAGGCACGCCTGCGTCAGGAACTGACCGACCTGGGCTTTCGGCACCGCATCGTCGCGGCGCCGAACCCGGCAGCGGCGCGGGTGTTGGCCAATGCGTATGACGGTCTGGTGGTGCCGGACGGCGAGGCTTTGCAACATCACCTGGGGCGATTGCCTGTCGACCGCGTCGGACTGGAGCCGAGCGTGGCCACGGCGTTGACGCGCATGGGCCTGCGCACGCTCAATCAAGTGCAGAGCCTGCCGCGTCAGGCCCTGGCCCGGCGGTTCGAAGCGCAGATGCTCAAGCACCTCGACACCTTGTTCGGCGCGCGCCCACTGGCGCTGGAGTTTTACCTGCCGCCGGACCGTTTCGACGTGCGCATCGAGCTGAATTTCGACGTGCAATCCCATCAGGCGCTGCTGTTCCCGCTGCGCCGTCTGACCGGCGATCTGTCGGCATTCCTTTGTGGACGCGACAGCGGCGTGCAGCGCTTCGACCTGTTGCTGGAACACGCCGGTCTGCCGGACACGGTGATCAAGGTCGGCCTGCTCAGTGCCGAGCGTGATCCGGCGATGCTCTTCGAGCTGGCCCGTGGACGTCTGGAGCAGGTGCAGGTCGAGGCACCGGTGCGCGGCTTTCGCCTGCGCGCCGAGGACCTGCCGAGTTTCGTCCCGCAGTTTCAGCAATTGTTCGATGAGCGTACGCAACAGACCTTGCCCTGGGAGCAATTGCGCGAGCGCCTGCGCGCCCGGCTGGGCGATGACGCGGTGCAAGGGCTGCGCTTTCAGGCCGACCACCGGCCCGAGCGCGCCTGGCAGCACGGCGTCGACAAACAGCGTTGCAGCGGTTTGCCCAACGTCCTGCGTCCGGGCTGGCTGCTCGACGAACCACAGAGCGTGCCGCACGGCTCGGCGCGAATTCTCATGGGGCCGGAGCGCATCGAATCCGGCTGGTGGGACGGTGAGGATGTGCGCCGCGATTACTACCTGATCCAGAATCGCGCCGGCCAGCAGGGCTGGGCCTGGCGTGCGGTGGGCGAGGACGGCCCCCTGTGGCTGCAGGGCTGGTTTGCATGAGCGCCGGTTATGCCGAACTGCACTGCCTGTCGAACTTCAGTTTCCAGCGCGGTGCCTCCAGTGCCCTGGAACTGTTTCAGCGCGCAAAAAAGCACGGCTATCACGCCTTGGCAATCACCGACGAATGTACCTTGGCCGGCATCGTTCGCGCCTGGCAAGCGGCGAAAGCCGTTGAACTGCCGCTGATCATCGGCAGCGAAATACGCGTCGACAACGGCCCGAAACTGGTGCTGCTGGTGGAGAACCTTGCCGGTTATCAGGCGTTGTGCGGCTTGATCACCCGCGCCCGGCGCCGCACGCAAAAAGGCCAGTATCAGGTGCTTCGCGAGGACTTCGACGAGCCGTTGCCGGGATTGCTGGTGTTGTGGGTGCCGGATTCGCCCGATCAAGGAGAAGAGGGCGCCTGGCTGAAACAGACGTTCGGCGCGCAACTGTGGCTGGCGGTGCAGTTGCATCGCGGGCAGGACGATCAGCAGCGGCTGGCAGCGTTATTGAGTCTGGCGGCGCAGTGGCAGATTCCGGCGGTCGCCAGCGGCGATGTGCACATGCACGCCCGTGGCCGCCGTGCCTTGCAGGACACCATGACGGCGATCCGGCACCACGTCCCGGTGGCCGAGGCAGGCTTGCGCCTGCATCCCAATGGCGAGCGGCACTTGCGCAGTGTCGAGATGCTGCAAGCGCTGTATCCGCCGGCCTTGCTGGACGAATCGGTAAAACTGGCCCGGCGCTGCACCTTCGATCTGGGCGAATTGCGTTATCAGTATCCCAAAGAGCTGGTGCCCGAAGGCCACAGTGCCAGTTCGTGGTTGCGCCATCTGACAAAACAGGGCATTGCCTGGCGCTGGAAAAAAGGCGCGCCCTTCAAGGTGCTGAGGCAGATCAACAAAGAATTGAAACTGATCGCCGAACTTGGCTACGAAAGCTATTTTCTCACCGTGCACGACGTGGTGAATTTTGCCCGCAAGCAGGAAATCCTCTGCCAGGGGCGTGGTTCGGCGGCCAACTCGGCGGTGTGCTTTGCCTTGGGCATCACCGAAATCGACCCGGACCGCACCACCTTGCTGTTCGAACGTTTCATGTCCAAAGAGCGCAACGAGCCGCCGGACATTGATGTCGACTTCGAACACGAGCGTCGCGAAGAAGTCCTGCAATACGTGTTCAATCGATACGGCCGGCGGCGCGCGGCACTGACCGCCGTGGTCAGCACCTATCACGCCACCGGCGCGGTGCGCGATGTGGCCAAGGCCCTGGGCCTGCCGCCGGACCAGATCAACGCATTGGCCGATTGTTGTGGTCGCTGGAGCGATGAAGTGCCGCCGCTGGAACGCTTGCGCGAAGGCGGCTTCGACCCCGACAGCCCGCTGCTGCGCCGCGTCTTGAGCCTGACTGGGCAACTGATCGGTTTCCCCCGGCACCTGTCGCAGCACCCCGGCGGTTTCGTGATTTCCGAGCAACCGCTGGACACCCTGGTACCCGTTGAAAACGCAGCGATGGCCGATCGCACCATTATCCAGTGGGACAAGGACGACCTCGATGCAGTCGGTCTGCTCAAGGTGGATATTCTGGCGTTGGGCATGCTCAGTGCGATCCGCCGCTGTTTCGACCTGCTGCGCCGCCACCGCGATCTGAATTTGACTCTGGCGACAATCCCGGCCGAAGACAAACCGACCTACGACATGATCAGCCGCGCCGATACCGTCGGCGTGTTCCAGATCGAATCGCGCGCGCAGATGTCGATGCTGCCGCGCTTGCGCCCGCAGACGTTCTACGATCTGGTCATTCAAGTGGCCATCGTCCGGCCGGGACCGATTCAGGGCGGGATGGTCCATCCGTACCTGCGCCGGCGTAATAAAGAAGAAAAAGACAGCTACCCGTCGCCGGAGCTGGAAGTGGTGCTCAAGCGCACCCTCGGCGTGCCGCTGTTTCAGGAGCAAGTCATGCAGATCGCCATTGTCGCCGCCGACTACAGCCCCGGCGAGGCCGATCAGTTGCGCCGCTCCATGGCCGCATGGAAACGTCACGGCGGACTGGAACCGCACAAGGAACGACTCGCTGCCGGCATGAAGAAGAACGGCTATACACCGGAATTCGCCGCGCAGATTTTCGAGCAGATCAAGGGCTTTGGCAGTTACGGTTTCCCCGAGTCCCACGCCGCCAGTTTTGCCTTGCTGACCTACGCCAGTTGCTGGCTCAAATGCCACGAACCGGCGGCGTTCGCCTGTGCGCTGATCAACAGCTGGCCGATGGGCTTCTACAGCCCGGACCAGATTCTTCAGGACGCGCGCCGCCATCAATTGCAGATCCGTCCGGTGGACGTGCGCGCCAGCGATTGGGATTGCAGCTTGGAAACCACCACCGGGGCACAGCCGGCGATTCGCATGGGTTTGCGCATGATCAAGGGCTTTCGCGAGGACGACGCCCGGCGCATCGAAGCGGCGCGCCAGCGCGGGGCGTTTGCCGATGTCGCCGACCTGGGCGAGCGGGCGGCCCTCGACAGCCGGGCGCAAGCGCTGCTCGCCGATTCCGGAGCGCTACGCGGTCTGGCCGGGCACCGCCATCGGGCGCGCTGGGAAGTGGCGGGGGTGCAGAAACAACTTGGCCTGTTTGCCGGGCTGCCCAGCGAGGAAGAGGTGCAAATCGTGCTGCCCAAACCCAGTGTGGGTGAAGACCTGCACGCCGATTACGCCACGTTGGGTACCACGCTGGGGCCGCATCCACTGGCGCTGTTGCGCGGCGAATTGAAAGCGCGACGTTGCCGCAGTTCGCGGGAGTTGCAGGATATTGAACATGGCAGACCGGTGAGCATCGCCGGATTGGTCACCGTTCGGCAACGCCCCGGCACGGCCAGCGGCGTGACGTTCGTGACCCTGGAAGACGAGTTCGGCAACGTCAACGTGGTGGTCTGGCGCGACCTGGCCGAGCGTCAGCGGCAAGTGCTGGTCGGTGCACAATTGCTCCGGGTCGATGGCCGCTGGGAGCGCGAAGGCGACGTGCGCCACCTGATCGCCGGCCGCCTGAGCGACCTCAGCCCGCTGCTCAGCGGTATTCGTGTGCAAAGCCGGGATTTCCACTGATCACGCATCCCCCTGTAGGAGTGAGCCTGCTCGCGAAAGCGGTTTGTCAGTCATCATTTTCGTAGCAGATGCGCCACCATCGCAAGCAGGCTCACTCCTACAGGGAATTCGGGCTGTAGCCTCAATCTGCGCGATACCGCCGAGCCATGGACGGCTAGTCATTTCACTGGCGTCAAAAAAATCTGTCATCAATGATGGCACTTTGTCATAATGCCGCGCCTTTCTGCTCCCGCCGCTGCCGCGTCGGGACACCGCCGTTTTTAAAAAGGAATACTCAGTGAGAATGATCTCTCGGATGTTGGTCTCAGGCGTGGCGATTGCCGTGCTCGGCACGCTGGCTGGCACACTCGCCGGTTGCGCCACCGAAAGCTCCCGTGCGTTGCCGGTGGCCAAGGTTGAAAGCGCCACGCAGGTCTGGACCGGCGTTCGCGTGCCGATGGCCGTGGGCAAGTTTGATAACCGCTCCAGCTACATGCGCGGGATCTTTTCCGATGGCGTCGACCGTCTCGGCGGTCAGGCCAAGACCATTCTGATCACCCACTTGCAGCAGACCAACCGGTTCTCGGTGCTGGATCGCGACAACATGGGCGAAATCCAGCAGGAAGCGGCGATCAAAGGCCAGGCCCAGCGTCTCAAAGGTGCTGATTACGTGGTCACCGGTGACGTCACCGAATTCGGCCGCAAAGAAACGGGCGACCACCAGTTGTTCGGCATTCTCGGCCGCGGCAAGACCCAGGTCGCGTACGCCAAGGTCAACCTGAACATCGTCAACATCAGTACGTCGGAAGTGGTCTATTCGACTCAGGGCGCCGGCGAGTACGCCTTGTCCAACCGCGAAATCATCGGCTTCGGCGGCACCGCTGCCTACGACTCCACCCTCAACGGCAAAGTCCTCGATCTGGCCATGCGCGAGGCGATCAATCGCCTGGTCGATGGCATGAACGCCGGTGCCTGGAAACCGGGCAACTGATCGTCGCCCACTGCAAGGAGCAACACCCATGAATCTGACTCTGTCGCGCGCGCTGCTGGCGCTGACGCTGGCCGCCAGCACGTTGCTGGCCGGTTGTGCCGCCCCGAAAACCCTGTACCAGTGGGAAGGCTACGAACCGCAGGTCTACGAATACTTCAAAGGCGAAGAGCCGAAAGAAGCCCAGGCCGAAGCACTGGAGCGCGACCTGCAAAAAATCCGCTCCACTGGCAAAGCCGTACCGCCGGGCTACCATGCGCACCTGGGCCTGCTCTATCTGAGCCTCGGCAAGGACGATCAGATGGTGCAGCAGTTCAACACCGAAAAGGCGCTGTTCCCCGAGTCCGGCACGTACATGGATTTCCTGCTTAAAAACGCCAAGAGCGGAGACGTCAAATGATCTCGCGTACTTTGAAAATGCTCGTTGCCGGTCTCGCACTGACCGTGCTGGGTGGCTGTGTCGCGCCCAAGACCGTGGATTATTCAGCGTACAAGCAGGCGCGACCGAAGACCATTCTGGTGCTGCCACCGCTGAACACCTCGCCGGACGTGAAAGCGTCGTACAGTCTGCTGTCGCAAGTGACCTTTCCACTGGCCGAGGCCGGCTATTACGTGCTGCCGATCACCCTGGTGGACGAGACGTTCCGCCAGAACGGCTTGACCACCCCGGACGATATCCATCAGGCCCCGCCGGCCAAGCTGAAGGAAATCTTCGGCGCTGACGCGGCGCTGTACATCACCGTGACCGAATACGGTACGCGCTATATGGTGATCAGCAGCGAAACCGCAGTGACCGCAACGGCGAAACTGGTCGACCTGAAGAGCGGCACCACGCTGTGGACCGGCGCGGCGCGGGCGTCGAGTGAAGAGGGCGGCAACAACGGTGGCGGCGGCCTGATCGGCATGCTGATCACGGCGGCGGTGAAGCAGGTCATCAACAGCGCCACCGATGCCGGTTATCCGATTGCCGGCGTGGCGAGCAATCGCCTGCTGTCGGCCGGGCATCCGGCGGGCTTGCTGTATGGGCCGCGCTCGCCGAAGTACGGCACTGACTGAGTTATCGATTACCCCTGAAAACCCTGTAGGAGTGAGCCTGCTCGCGATAGCGGTGTGTCAGATACATTGAAGTGACTGACACACCGCTATCGCGAGCAGGCTCACTCCTACAAGGGGAATGCGTTTTCTGTTGGTTTACTTGGCGGCCGGCCAAAACCGCTCGCCGCCCCCCGGCGCTTCCGTCCACGCTTGCAACGAGCGGGTCGGCAAATCGAAGTAGTCGCGGGTTCGCGCATAGCCGTGGCCACCCATGCGTCCGATTGCATCCAGCGCCAATTGATCGATGTACAGCGTTCTCGGGTCGATCAACTCATCGCGCACATGCGCCATCAGCACTTCACCAAAAATGATTTCCCGCGACTGACCGATATTCAGCGCCATCATCCGTCGGCATTCCAGGGCCACCGGGGCCTCGCCGATGCGCGGGCATTTGACGGTGGTGCCGCCGACGGCGGTCAGGCCCGCAGCCGTCAATTCATCGAAACCCGGCGCGAACGGTACCGCGCAGACGTTCATCGCTTCCACCAGGGCATCGCTGACGATATTCACGGTGAACTCCTGATTCAGCTGGATATTGCGCGTGGTGTCCTTGGGGCTCTGGTCGCCATAGTTCTCGACGCCCAGCGCCAGGATCGGCGGATCGGCTGACAACGCATTGAAGAAACTGAAGGGCGCGGCATTGACCCGACCCTCGCCATCTATGGTGGTTACCAGCGCGATCGGGCGAGGCACGACGCTGCCGATCAGGATCTTGTATTTTTCCCGCGGGCTGAGTTGGCTGAAATCGAAACTGTGCATGGCAGGTCTCTCTAGGAAAGTGGGTCGATGGCGCTCAATGGCGCGGCGGCGCTGTAGTCGTCGGCGAAGGGAATGGCCGGCTGGAACAAG
Organism: Pseudomonas sp. SWRI81; assembly: GCF_014268545.1. Taxonomy (NCBI): domain Bacteria; kingdom Pseudomonadati; phylum Pseudomonadota; class Gammaproteobacteria; order Pseudomonadales; family Pseudomonadaceae; genus Pseudomonas; species Pseudomonas sp. SWRI81. The sequence goes on along the minus strand of NZ_JABWQS010000009.1, from coordinate 30,987 downwards.
GTCTTCCAGTCCGGTCGGGCAAACGCGCGATCGCTGTGGCTGCGCATCAGTTTTTCGTATTGGCGTTGGGCCTGGCGTTGCAGGGCGGGGTAGTCGACGCCGTTGACCTGAGCGTCGTGCATCACACAACGGCCGTCGATGTAACTGGCGATGCAATCGTCGCCACGCCCGGCCAGCAGGAGGTTTTTCAGCGGATCGAACAACGGCCCCAGATGCAGGCCGCGCAGGCTGAACACGGTGATGTCGGCCTTGGCGCCACAGGCCAGACGTCCGAGATCGTCACGCCCCAGCGCCCGCGCCCCGCCGAGGGTGGCGGCGTTGTACAGGTCGAGGCTGCGGGTCAACGCCGTGCCGCCTTCCATCAGTCGGGCGATGTTCAAGCCGTGGCGCATGTTTTCCAGCAGATCCGCCGGCCAGGTGTCGGTGCCGAGGGCAAAGTTGACGCCCTGGGCGAGGTAGCGGCCGAATGAGTTCAATGCCTCGCCGTCACGGGCGAACACCAGCGGGCAGTGAACCAGGCTCGCGCCGCCATCGATCAGGCGGCGCAGGTCGTCATCGCCTGCGGTGTAGAGGCCGTGGGGCAGGACGCTGCGCGGAGTCAGCAGGTCCAGTTGTTGTAACCAGCCCAACGGTGAAGTGCCGCGCAGTTGCTCAACCATTGCCACTTCGCTGAGCGCCTGACAGCAATGCAGGCGCACCGGTGCGTCCAGTTCGCGGCTCAGTGCCGAGGTGCGTTGCAGCAGCGTTGGCGTACATGTCTGAATGCGATCGGGCAGCAGCGCACCGCGAATCAAACCGCCGTGGCTACCATCGAAATCCTTGAAAAACCGTTCCGCCGCAGCCAGGCCGGCCAACCCTCGCGGCTCATCCCAGTGATGGGCGAGGCTGCCGTCGGCGCGCCAGTAGCTCATGCCGCTCATGTAACACGGGCCAAGATAAGTGCGCAGACCCAGTTCTGCCGCGACGCCCGCGACCGCTGCAAACTCGTCGTAGGTTTCCGCCCACTCGCGGTAGTACATCGACGTGATCGGCATGGCGGTGGTGATGCCATTACGGATCAACTGAGTGAAGGCGTAGCGGTATTTGAAAACTTCTTCTTCGGCGCTGTAAGTCTCGCGCGGGCCGGCCGCCAGATACTCCGCCGACCCCATGCGGCCCATGGCGCGCTCGTCGCCGTTATCGAGGGTCAACACCGTGGAATCGAGATCGCCGAGGGCGTCCAGGTCGATGAAGCCAGGGCCGATCAACGCGTTGCCGTAGTCGATCCATTGATCCACCGGGCCTGAATAACCGCGACCGACAAATTCGATGCGCGACCCTTCAAACACCACCTCGCCGTCACGCCACAGCACATGCTGCGTGCCGTCGAAACCGACCACGCAACTGGCCTTCAAGCCGATCCGTTTCACAAGCGGCTGCTCAGCAAGCGACCGCCGCTGGCAATCAATTCGCCGCCGCGATAGACCTCACGCAACGGGCGCGCCACCACGGCCTCGCCAAGGGTTTCCACGGGCATCAACAAAAAGTCTGCAGGGCGCCCGAGGCCCACGCCGTAGCCGTCGATACCCAGCGCCCGAGCGCCGTTGACCGTGGCCGCGTCAAACACCGCCGCCAGCTCATCGTCCTTGCCCAGGTCGAAACGAAACGCCAGCAGCATCGCCCGCTCGAGCATGTCGCCATTGCCCATCGGCGACCACGCATCGCGGATGCCGTCCGAGCCAAGGCACAGGTTGACGCCGGCTTCACGCAGGGCCAGAAACGGCGGCACTGCGCAGTCGGCCGGCGCCGAACTCATCAGCGAAATGCCCAGCGCGGCCAAACGCTCGGCCACCGGTTTGACCTGGCTCCACGGCAACATGCCAAGGCAATAGGCGTGGCTGATCATGACGCGATTGTGCAAAGCGAAACGCTCGGTGTAGTCGGCGATGAGCGCGATCTGCCACAGCCCCAGTTCACCTTTGTCATGCAGATGAATGTCCACGCCTCGGCCAAATTCCGCCGCCAGTTCGAAGACGAAATCCAGCTGGGCAATCGGGTCGTTATCGATCCCGCACGGGTCGAGGCCACCGACGTTTTCCACCCCCAGCGCCATGGCTTCGCGCATCAGTTCGGCGGTACCGGGGCGGCTGATCAGCCCGGTTTGCGGGAACACCACCAGTTGCAGGTCAATCAGGTCCCGATAGCGTTCGCGCAATTGCTGCATGGCCTGGACGTGGCGCAGGCCGAACTCCGGGTCGATGTCGACGTGGCAGCGCATCGTCAGCGAGCCTCGGGCGATGCAGTTTTCCAGCAGCGCGCCGGCGCGTTCGCTGATAGGCGCCTGGACCTCACGCAAGACGCGGCGCTCGTTGCTGATGTAATCCTTGAGCGTCGGCACGGCGCTGTTTGGGCGCCAGGGTTGGCCGTAGAGGGTTTTGTCGAGGTGGACGTGACTTTCCACCAGGGCGGCGGTGAGCAATTGGTTACGACCGTCGATGTCGCTGGCGGCCACGGGCGTGCCGCAGGCCGGGCGGCGCTGGGTGAACAGGCCGTTTTCGATCAGCAGATCTTCGGCGGGAGCGCCGTAGGGGCGCACGTTGCGGAGCCAGTGTGGCTGGGTCATACAAACCTCATTCAGGTTTTATTTTCGTGTTGGCTGTGCGGGCCTCTTCGCGAGCAGGCTCACTCCCACAGGGGAATGCACTCCAATGTAGGAGCGAGCCTGCTCGCGAAAGCCGCGCCTCGGCTTCAAGTCAGGCGATCAACCCTTGAGCTTGGACCAGATCCGGTCCTGCAGCTCGCGGGCCTTGTTGCTGCATTCTTTCTCGGGTCGCAGGCGCGAAGCGTATTCCTCGGGCATGTTGATCGCGTCCATGACTTTCCACTTCGGATCGAGCAAGGCGTCGCTCTGAATCCCGTTGGCGTAGGCGATCGCATTGGACACGGCTGCGGCGTTCTCGGGCTTCATCATCCAGTTGATGAAGATTTTCGCGTTGCCCGGGTGTGGCGCGCTTTTCGGCACGGCGAAGTTGTCCTGGAACATCGCCAGGCCTTCGCGGGGATAGACGTACTTGATCGTGCTCTTTTGCAAGGTGGCGCGGGCGGTCGAGCCGTTCCAGTTCTGCATCATGATCACCTCGCCCGAGGCCATACGGTCGACGGTGTTGTCGGAGCTGTACATCTTCAAAAACGGTTTTTGCTTTTGCAGCAGTTCAAGGATGCGTTTGGCGTCCTGCGGGTTTTCGCTGCATTCGTCGACATTGAGGTAATGGCTGGCGGCGTTGATCACGCTGCTCGACGTATCCAGCGCGGCGAGCTGGCCTTGCAGTTCCTTGCGCGGTTCGAAGAATTCTTTCCACGAATCATCCAGCTTGCCGCCCGGCACCCGCGCGCTGTCGTAGGAAAACCCGGTGGTGCCCCACAGATAGGGCGCGGAAAACTGGCGGCCCGGGTCGAAGACAGGGTCACGGAACGGCGCTTTGACGTACTGGAAGTTGCTCAGGCCCGGCGCGTCGATGGGCAGCAGCAGGTCCTGCTTGATCAGCGTTTGCATGATCGACTGCGAGGGCACGATCACGTCATACGCCGCGCCACCGGCCTGCAACTTGGCGAGCAGGGTTTCGTTGCTGTCATAGCCGTCCATCGTCACCTTGATGCCGGTTTCCTTTTCGAATTTGCTCAGCAGTTCGACCGGGTAGTAGTCGGTCCAGTTGTAGAAAAACAGTTCTTTCGGTTCGGCGGCGTGGGCGCTGAACGCGGTGAAACAACTCAGGGCCAGACCGGACATTGCCAGACGCATGCGTTTGCTTTTCATGAACAGAGCGCTCCAGGTTTATTGTTGTTTACCGCGTTGGCCCAGCCAGAAGGCCAGCACCACCAGGACAATCGAGATCACCAGCATCAGTGTCGAGATCGCATTGATCTCCGGGGTGACGCCGGCCTTGATCGCCGAGAAGATGTACACCGGCAACGTGGTCGATCCGGGGCCGGCGACGAAGAAGGTCATGATGAAATCGTCGAGACTGACCACGAACGCCAGCACCGCACCGGACAGCACCGCCGGCCACAGCAGCGGCAGGGTCACGCGGCGGAACACCTGCCACGGATTGGCGTAGAGGTCGTTCGCCGCTTCCAGCAGGCTCTTGTCCAGATCGTTGAGGCGCGCACGGATCGGCAGGTAAGCGAAAGGAATGCAGAAGCCGATGTGCGCGACGATCACCGTCAGCAAACCGAGCTTGATCCCCAGCGCCATGAACAGCAGCAACGTCGCCACTGCGGTGACGATTTCCGGCAGGATCAGCGGCAGGTTGATCCCGCCCTCGACCATTTTCTGTCCGTAGAACGGCCGGTAGGTTGCCAGCGCCGCCAGCAGGGCAATGGCCGTGGCGCACACCGTGGCGATCGTCGCGACGATGATCGAATTCAGCGCCGCGGTTTGAATCGACGGGTTGGCCAGGATCCGTCCGTACCAGGCGAACGAAAATTCGCTCCACACCGTTGCCGAACGGTTGGCGTTGAAGCTGTAGACGATCAGCACCAGGATCGGCAGGTACAGATAGGCGAGGACCAGCAGGCTGATTTCGCGGGTCGCCGGCAGTTTTTTCAGGTGCAGAGAGATCATGGCCGGGCTCCACGGTTAAGGGTTTTTGCCGCACGGCGGCTGTAGAGCGCGTAGAGCACCAGCGACACCAGCAGAATCGCCAACAGCAGGAACGACAGCGAACTGCCCAGCGGCCAGTTGCGCGCGGTACCGAACTGTTGCTGGATCAGGTTGCCGATCATCAGGGTCTTGCCGCCGCCGAGAATCGCCGGCGTGATAAAGGCACCGAGGCTCGGCACGAACACCAGCAGCGCGCCGGCAATCACGCCGGGCATCGACAGCGGCAAAATGATCCGCCGCAGCGCGTGCCAGCGGTTGGCGCCGAGGTCATACGCGGCTTCCACCAGACGCCAGTCGAGTTTTTCCAGGGTCGAATAGATCGGCAGGATCATGAACGGCAAAAAGCTGTAAACCAGACCGACACTCACCGCGAAGTCGTTGTAGAGCAGGGTGATGCCGCCGGCACTGGGGAACAGCGCGTTGAGGCTTTGGGCGACCCAGCCGTGTTCGCGCAGGATGATCAGCCACGCGTAGTTGCGGATCAGCAGGTTGGTCCAGAACGGGATGGTGATGAGCAGCACCATCAGGTTGCGCCGGCGCGGGGTCAGACTCGACATCCACAACGCCACCGGGAACCCGAACAGAAAGCACAACAGCGTGGTGCCGCCGGCCTGCAGCACCGAGCGCAACAGGGCTTGGGCGTAGACCCAGTTCAACTCCAGTTCGCCGTCGAAACCTTCCTGGAAAAACAGCTGCACATAGCTGTGCAGTTGCCATTCGGCCTGCCAGTCGACGCCGCCGTAAGTGTTGCGCGGCAGCAAGCTGATGTAGCCCATGATGCCCAACGGAATGGCGATCAGGGCAAGCAGGGTCAACACCACCGGGCTGAGTAACAGCGCGCGGTTGAGCGCGGGGGACGTGCTGCTGACGCTCATCTCAGGCCTCCATCAACAGGCAGGCGTGCGGCGGCAGGTGCACGGCGACGCCTTCGCCGACGGCACGGCCACGGCTCAGGCCTTCGTTGTTTTCGCGCAGCATGACTTTGATGTCGTTGTTCAGGCGGCACTGGTACAGCGTGGCAGTGCCGACATACAGCACCGCCTCGATCACCCCGCGCAGGTGATGCGGTTCACTGGCCTCGACCAGCCGCGAGCGCTCCGGACGGAACGCCAGTTGCACGTTGCTGCCAGCGAAGCCTTGCGGCTGGCAAGGGATCTCGACGGGCAGGCCGTTGGGCACAAACAGTTTTTCGTTGTGCGCGCCGTGCTTGAGCTGGCCGGGAATGAAGTTGATATCGCCGATGAACTGCGCGACAAAGCGGTGTTGCGGGTGCTCGTAGATCTCGGTCGGCGTGCCGATCTGGAGGATTCTGCCGGCGGACATCACCGCGATCCGATCCGACAGGGTCAGCGCTTCTTCCTGATCGTGAGTGACGAAAATAAAGGTGATGCCGGCTTCTTTCTGCACGCGCTTGAGTTCGACCTGCATTTCCTTGCGCAACTTCAGGTCCAGCGCCGACAGCGGTTCATCAAGCAGCAGGACTTTTGGTTTCGGCGCCAAGGCCCGGGCCAGCGCCACGCGTTGCTGTTGACCGCCGGACAGTTGCGCCGGTTTACGCGCCGCCAGCGCTTGCATTTGCACCAGCGCGAGCATCTCGTCGACACGATCGGGGATCGACTTGCGATCAAGACCCTGCATCTCCAGGCCGAAGGCGATATTCTGCGCAACACTCATGTGCGGAAACAGCGCGTAGCTCTGGAACACCGTGTTGACCCGGCGCTTGAACGGTGGCAGATGATTGACCGCTTCGCCCGCCAGGCGAATCTCGCCTTCACTGACGTGTTCGAAACCGGCAATGGTGCGCAGCAGGGTGGTCTTGCCGCAGCCGGAAGGGCCGAGCAGGGTGAAAAATTCGTTATCGGCGATGTTTACCGAAACGTTGTCGAGGGCCGGTGCGAGGCCGGGATCATCGGAGTACCGTTTTGAAACATTGCGCACTTCAATTGCTTTTGGTTGACCCATAATGGTGCAATCCTCTAATTATTGTATGCAATATCTGAATGCAATTTAGAAATACCCGGATTAATCTGCGTGTGCAACCCCCTTTTTCCATAGCCAGGCATCGCCAGGGGCTGGTTGCCCGACGCTAAAGGAGTGTTGCAATGACCGAGAAGAAGCTGGAAACCACGGTCGACCGCGTCTACCAAGGGGTTTACGAGGCGATCAGCAAGCGTTCGTTGCGCCCGGGGATGAAACTGGGCGAGGCCTCGCTGGCCGAATTATTTAATGTCAGCCGCACGTCAGTGCGAGCGGCCTTGAAGCAATTGGAGGCCGACGGACTGGTCACCACCGAGCCCAATAAGGGTGCGTCGGTGTCGCTGCCGAGCAACGAAGAGATCCGGTCGCTGTTCGAAACCCGGCGCCTGATCGAGATCGGCATCGTTACCGAGCTGTGCCGACGCAAGGACAGTGCAGCCATGCAGGACCTGCGCGAGCACCTGTTGCTCGAAGACGAGGCGCATGCCGCTGGCGATCACGAGCGACTGATTCACCTGCTCGGCGAGTTCCACATCAAACTCGCCCGCAGCCTGAACAATCCGGTGTTGCTCGACTGGTTCCAGAAGCTGATTTCCCGTGCGTCGCTGTACGCCGCCGCACTGGACGACGACAGTCACGAAGTCTGTCGTGACGACGAGCATTTGCGCCTGATCGAATACATCGAGGCCGGCAATCAGAGCGCTGCCATCGAGCTGACCTGCATGCACCTGAACGGCATCGAGAAGGCCATTCTTGACGTCGCCGCCAAAATGAAAACCGGCTACCACCCCCTGAAACACCTGATTGGGGTCTAGTCGTCGCGCGCAGTTGAAATCAGCTATACCTCGTATGAAACCAATACGAATGCAGACGCTCGAAACAGACGGGCGTCGCGTCGTGCCGGCGTCGCGATTTGTCAGCCAACCACCACAGGACACCGAGTCAATCGATGCAGTTTTTATCCGATAGCTACGGGTGTGACGGCTGGAAAGGCGAAATGGCCGCACGGATCTGTACGTTCGACTGGAGCCGCACCGAGCTGGGCCCGCTGGATACCTGGCCTGCCAGCCTGTGCAGCACGGTGCAACTGATGCTCGCCTCGCAAATGCCGATGGTGATGCTCTGGGGGCGCGCCGGGTACATGATCTACAATGACGCCTATTCGCAGTTCGCCGGTGGCCGCCACCCGTCGCTGTTGGGGTCGCCAGTGGAACTGGGCTGGCCGGAAGTCGCCGATTTCAACCGCAACGTGGTCGACACCTGCCTGGCGGGCGGCACCTTGTCGTATCGCAACAAAGTCCTGGTGCTATGGCGCGACGGCGTTCCGGAGGACGTCTGGCTTGACCTCTATTACAGCCCCGTGGCCAATGACGAGGGCGTCCCTGCCGGCGTCATGGCGATGGTGGTGGAAACCACCGAGTTCGTACTCTCCGAACGCCTGCGCCAGGAAGCGGAGAACGCTTACCGGGCCGATAACGAACGGGTGCGGCTGGCGCTGAATGCCGGGGCCTTGCTTGGCTCCTTTGTCTGGGACATCAAGCACGACACGTTGTCGGCCGATGAACGCTTTGCCCGTACCTTCTCCTACCCGCGGGATCAGGACCTGAGCAACCTGGCGCAGGACGTTGCCGAGTCGCGCATCCATGCCGATGACCGCGCCTGGGTGAAGGAACGTATTGCCAGGGCTGTGCAGACCGGCGAGCCGTATAATGCCGAATACCGCGTGCTGCGCAGCGATGGCAGTTATCTATGGGTACTTGCCAGCGGTGCGTGCGAGTTTGACGAACACGGCGAGCCGTTGCGTTTCCCCGGGGTGTTGCTCGACATCCATGAGCGCAAAAACGCCGAAGAATCCCTGCTCAAGTTCACCCGCAACCTTGAACAGCGTGTCGCTGAAGAGGTCGACGCGCGGCTGGCGGCGGAAGAGCAGTTGCGCCAGTCGCAGAAGCTCGAAGCCATCGGCGGCCTGACCGGCGGCGTCGCTCACGACTTCAACAATCTGCTGCAAGTGATCGCTGGCAACCTGCACTTGCTGGCCCGGCATGAACCGGATAACGCCAACGTGCAACGCCGGGTCGGTGCGTCGCTGGCGGCGGTCGAGCGAGGCGCCAAGTTGTCCTCGCAACTGCTCGCGTTTGCCCGCCGACAACCGTTGTCACCGGCGGTGTGCAATCCGCGGCAAATCTTCGACGGTGTCGGTGAGCTGCTGCAACGCGCACTGGGCGAAACCATTCAGATCGACGTGCAACTGCCGTCGCAACCGTGGCATGTTTATGTCGACCGCAACCAACTGGAAAACGCCATCCTCAATCTGGCGATCAACGCCCGCGACGCCATGAAAGGCGAGGGCACCATTGGCCTGAGCGCTGCCAACGTTCGCCTCGACCACCAGTTCTGTCACGGTAAAGGTATCGCCGCCGGCGACTTCGTGCGGGTCGCGGTCAGTGACACCGGCGTCGGCATCGCGCCGCAGATGCTTGAGCAAGTGTTCGAACCGTTTTTCACCACCAAGGCCGATGGCCAGGGCACCGGCCTGGGGTTGAGCATGGTGTTCGGTTTCGTCAAACAGAGCGGCGGTCACGTCGAGATCGACAGCGCGGTGGGCGAGGGCACACGGGTGCAGCTGTACTTCCCGCGCAGCTTGCGCCCGATCCTCGATGACGCGCCCAACCTGCAACGCCAGCAGAGCGGCGGTCACGAGACGCTGCTGGTGGTCGAGGACAACGACGCGGTGCGGGCTTCGGCGGTCGAACTCCTGCGCGAGGAGGGGTATCGCGTACTGACTGCCGCCAACGGCGACGCGGCGATGCAGATGTTGCTGGAGGGTGTCGAAGTGGACCTGATTTTCACCGACGTGGTCATGCCGGGGCTGATCAAAAGTTCCGACCTGGCCGGCTGGGCCAAGGTCCAGGCGCCACCGGTGCCGGTGCTGTTCACTTCCGGGCATACCCGCGACATCATCTCGCGCAATCACCAGTTGAGTCCCGACACGCACCTGCTCGGCAAACCGTATAGCCCGCAAGCGATGTTGCAGATGATCCGCGCGGTCCTCAGTGCCTGATGCATGGCCCTCGGCGGTGGCGCTCTCATCGCCACCGGTTTCGCGCGTGATCCCTTTTTTCCGATCAAGGCCGGCCCATGACTTCCAAGCGTAATTCCACAGCACCCAGCGGCATGGTTCGAGTGCGCGGTGCCCGTGAGCATAATCTGAAAAACGTCGACGTCGACATTCCCCGCGATGCGCTGGTGGTGTTCACCGGAGTGTCCGGTTCGGGCAAATCATCCCTGGCGTTTTCCACCCTGTATGCCGAAGCCCAGCGCCGCTACTTCGAGTCCGTGGCGCCCTATGCCCGGCGTCTGATCGATCAGGTCGGCGTGCCGGATGTCGACTCCATCGAAGGTCTGCCGCCTGCCGTCGCCCTGCAACAACAGCGCGGCACGCCGAGTACGCGTTCGTCGGTGGGCAGCGTGACCACGTTGTCGAGTCTGATCCGCATGCTCTATTCACGTGCCGGCGGTTATCCGCCGGGGCAGCCGATGCTGTACGCCGAGGATTTTTCGCCAAACACGCCGCAGGGCGCGTGCCCTGACTGTCACGGGCTTGGACGCGTCTATGAGGTGACCGAGGCGCTGATGGTGCCGGATCCGAACCTGACCATCCGGCAACGCGCCGTGGCTTCCTGGCCGCTGGCGTGGCAGGGCCAGAACCTGCGCGACATCCTCGTGACCCTGGGCATCGATGTCGACATTCCCTGGAAGAAGCTGCCGAAAAAACAGCGCGACTGGATTCTCTTCACCGAAGAAACGCCGACGGTGCCGGTGTACGCCGGGCTGACCCCGGAAGAAACCCGCGTGGCGCTCAAGCGCAAGCTGGAACCCAGCTATCAGGGCACCTTTACCGGCGCCCGACGGTACATTCTGCATACCTTCACCCACTCGCAAAGTGCGCTGATGAAGAAGCGTGTTTCGCAGTTCATGCTCGGCAGCCCTTGTCCGCTGTGTGACGGCAAACGCCTGAAACGCGAGGCGCTGTCAGTGACCTTTGCCGGCTACGACATCGGTGAACTGTCGCGGATGCCGTTGCTGCAAGTGGCCGAAGTATTGAGGCCCGTCGCCACGGCGAGTTACCTGGAACTGGCCGAAGAACCCACGCAAACCCTGAGCCCGGCGCAGACGCGCGAAGCCCGCCAGCAGCGCGCAGCCCATGGCGCCAGCGCCCACGCCAATGCCCCGGATGTGCGTCACACGCCAAACCTGTCGCTGGAAAAACGCCTGGCGGCGCAGCGTATCGCCGAGGATTTGCTCGAGCGTGTCAGTACCCTCACCGATCTGGGCCTGGGGTATCTGGCGCTGGAGCGCAGCACGCCGACCCTGTCTTCGGGCGAGTTGCAGCGCTTGCGCCTGGCGACGCAATTGGGTTCGCAACTGTTCGGCGTGATCTATGTGCTCGATGAGCCGTCTGCCGGGCTGCATCCGGCCGATGGCGAAGCGCTGTTCGAGGCGCTGCAATGCTTGAAGGCTGACGGCAATACACTGTTTGTGGTCGAGCATGACGTGGAAACCATGCGCCGCGCCGACTGGCTGATCGATGTCGGTCCGGCGGCGGGCGAGCAGGGCGGGCAGGTGTTGTACAGCGGTCCGCCCGCTGGCCTGGCCGAGGTTGAGCTGTCGCAGACGCGGGCGTATCTGTTTGCCGAATCGCCGCGCCAGGCCCGCACGGCGCGCAAACCGACGGCCTGGCTGAAGCTGGAGGGCATCACCCGCAACAACCTGGACAACCTCAGCGCCGAGTTTCCCCTGGGCTGCTTTACTTCAGTGACCGGCGTGTCCGGGTCCGGCAAATCGAGTCTGGTCAGTCAGGCCTTGCTGGAGCTGGTCGGCGCACAACTGGGGCGGCCGACGGTGGAGGCCGAGCCTGACGAACTCAGCCTTGAAGACGAAGCACCGAAGGTCAGCACGGGGCAGGTCACGTCCGGGCTGGAGTCGATCAAACGCCTGGTACAGGTCGATCAGAAACCCATCGGCCGTACGCCGCGCTCCAACCTGGCGACCTACACCGGGTTGTTCGACAACGTACGCAAGCTGTTCGCCGCCACTGAGCAGGCGCGGGCTGCCGGCTACGATGCCGGGCAGTTTTCCTTCAATGTCGCCAAGGGCCGTTGTGCCACCTGCGAGGGCGAAGGTTTCGTCAGTGTCGAGTTGCTGTTCATGCCCAGCGTGTATGCGCCATGCCCGACTTGCCATGGCGCGCGGTATAACCCGCCGACACTGGCGATCATGTGGAATGGCCTGAGCATCGCCCAAGTGCTGCAACTGACCGTCGATCAAGCGCTGCCGGTGTTCGCCGAGCAACCGGCGATCCGCCGCGCGCTGGAGGTGCTGCGCGACATCGGCCTCGGCTACCTGCGGCTGGGACAACCCGCCACGGAATTGTCCGGCGGCGAAGCGCAGCGCATCAAACTCGCCACCGAACTGCAGCGCAACCAGCGCGGTGCAACCTTGTACGTGCTGGATGAGCCGACAACGGGCCTGCACCCGCGCGATGTCGATCGTTTGCTGGAGCAACTGGATACCTTGGTGACGGCGGGGCATACGGTGATCGTCGTCGAGCATGAAATGCGCGTGGTGGCGCAAAGTGACTGGGTCATCGATATCGGCCCGGGGGCGGGCGATCAGGGTGGCAGGATAGTCGTGGCCGGCACACCGCAGACAGTCGCGGCGAACAAGCACAGCAAGACGGCGCCGTTCCTGGCACGCGCCTTGAGCCGATAATGGGCGAGGCGGCGACCACACATTCGGGAGCGAGCCTGCTCGCGAAAGCGGCCTGTCACCCACAGCTGAGCTGACTGACCCGACGCCTTCGCTGGCAAGCCAGCTCCCACAGGTTTTGATGCTGCGCTCGAGATAGCGGCCCGACACAAATCCACTGTGGGAGCGAGCCTGCTCGCGAAAGCGGACTATCAGCCACAGCTGCACTGACTGACCCGACGCCTTCGCTGGCAAGCCAGCTCCCACAGGTTTTGATGCTGCCCTCGAGATAAGCGGCCCCACACAAATCCACTGTGGGAGCGAGCCTGCTCGCGAAAGCGGACTGTCAGCCACAGCCGAGCTGACTGACCCGACGCCTTCGCTGGCAAGCCAGCTCCCACAGGTTTTGATGCTGCCCTCGAGATAGCGCCCCACACAAAACCACTGTGGGAGCGGGCTTGCTCGCGAAAGCGGACTGTCAGCCACCGTTGAACTGACTGACCCGACGCCTTCGCTGGCAAGCCAGCTCCCACAGGTTCTGGCGCTGTGCCCGCCATTTCGGCCATACACACCAAACCCACTGTGGGAGCGAGCTTGCTCGCGAAATCGGACTATCAGCCACAGCTGAGCTGACTGACCCGACGCCTTCGCTGGCAAGCCAGCTCCCACAGGTTTTGATGGTGTTCCCGAGATAGCGGCCCCACACAAATCCACTGTGGGAGCGAGCCTGCTCGCGAAAGCGGCCTGTCAGCCACAGCTGAGCTGACTGACCCGACGCCTTCGCTGGCAAGCCAGCTCCCACAGGTTTTGATGGTGTCCCCGAGATAGCGGCCCCACACGAATCCACTGTGGGAGCGAGCCTGCTCGCGAAAGCGGACTATCAGCCACCGCTGAGCTGACTGACCCGACGCCTTCGCTGGCAAGCCAGCTCCCACAGGTTTGGGCGCTGTTCCCAAGACAGCTGTCGCGAGAACTGGTGTGGCAACAGGCTTGGAAAAATCCGGCGGAATGATCAGCGCTCCGAGCGGTCAACCGGCAATAACGTCACGAGATCACGCCATGTCCGTTGCCGAAGATACTGTTGAATACCTGCGTCAGCACTCCCTGATCATCACTACCGCCGAATCCTGCACCGCCGGGCAGATCGTCATGCTCTTGTCGCAAGTGCCCGGCAGCGGTGAACGCATTGAATGCGGCTACGTGGTCTATTCACCGCAGGCCAAACAGCGCTTGCTGCGGGTCAGCCCGTATACGCTTGAAACCTTCAATCTGACCAGTGTCGAGGTCGCCCGTGAAATGGCGCTCGGAGCCTTGCGTGACAGCACCGCCACCGTGGCGGTGGCGACCACGGGCATCCTTGGCCCTGACGATATGGACGGCATCAAGGCCGGCACGGTGTGCTTCGCCTGGGCGTTTCAATTCGATGGGCAGCACTTCGTGTTTACCCGTCAGCAGTGGTTCCCCGGGGCGCGCAGCGAGGTTCAGCTCCATGCTTCGGAGTTTGCCTTGCAGCAACTGGCGCAGTTTCACCGGCGTGCCTTGCGCGGTGAAGGAGGCTGGAGCCGATGAGCCGCGACGCCGACCATCCGGACCTGCACAGCCGGCAGATCCCGATACGCGAGGACATGGCTTATCAGCGCAAGGTCTGGCGCTTCGAGCGCTGCGGTTGGTATGCGCTGGTGCTGTGCATGGTGCTCGGGCTGCTGGGGTTGTTTTCCCGCGGGCCGATCAGTTCGCAGGATGTGCGCAGCGCTGACGGTGCGGTCCGCGTGGAGTACGACAGGTTTCACCGCAACGGCTCGACCAACCCGATGAAAGTCAGCGTGCGCGGCGCGCCCCAGGCCACGGTGGAAGTGGAGTTGAACGGCGAGTTGCTGGAGGGCTTCAGCGTCGAAACGATGCAGCCGCCACCCTTGCGCGCGCGCAGTGCGGCGCAAGGTCTGCACCTCTGGCTGCAAGCCGATACGCAGGGCCAGGCCACGCTTTACCTGACGTTGCGCGGCGACGGCCTGGGTCTGTATCGCAGCACGGTCAAAGCGGCTGGCGCGGAGTCGGTCACCCTCACTCAATTCATTTTTCCATAGGTGCCCCATGGACTCGGTCTTGCGTGCAGTCGCGATGTATCTGGCACTGATGGTGCTGTTCAAAATCGCCGGGCGGCGGTCGCTGGCGGAGCTGACGACGTTTGACTTCGTCTTGCTGATGATCATTGGCGAAGCCACGCAACAGGCGCTGCTGGGCGATGATTTTTCCCTGACCAATTCGATTCTGGTGATCGTCACACTGATTGCCATCGACGTCGGCTTTTCCCTGCTCAAGCAACGTTCGCGCTGGGTCTCGCGCTTGATCGACGGCGAACCGACGATCATCGTCGAAAACGGCAAGCTGCTGCACCGCCGCCTGCGTCACGCGCGGCTGGTGGAGGCCGATGTGATGGAGGCTGCGCGTTCCAGCCAGGGCATCGAGCGGATCGAGCAGATCAAGTTCGCGATCATCGAGCGCAACGGCAAGATATCGGTGATACCGCGAGACGATGAAAACGGCTGAGCAATGCGCGCAATAGCTCATTGGGCACCGACCGTTGGTCCGTCGCGGGCGTTTCCCATGAAACCTTGCGGCGCTTACGCCTCTCCATTTAGCAGGTCCTGTGGATCACTGTGTGTCGACACAACGTTAGTCAGGAGACCGTCATGAAACGATTCTGTGTATGCCTGGGGCTCTGCTCGATGTTTTTGCTGCAGGGCTGTTTTGACTCCAACGACGCCCCCAACCAGGAGGGCGACAAGAGCAAGGCCTCGCTGCAAATCCAGAAGGACAAGGCAGCAGAAAGCCAATAAACCGACCTGCCGTTTGGTCCGTGTCAGTCGTCCGTCAGCGCCTGCATCAGCCAATACAACAGGGCGACGGCGCTGATGGCCGCACCCAGCACGCAGACGGCTGCCCAGCCGAAATGTGCGTAGGTGTACGTCGCCGCGACGGCTCCGAGGCCACTGCCCACCGAATAAAAGCACATGTAGGCGCCGACGAGACGGCTTTGCGCATCCGGCCGGGCGGCAAAGATCAGGCTCTGATTGGTGACATGCACCGCTTGCACAGCAAAATCGAGCAGGATCACGCCGATGACCATCGCCAGCAACGAATGCTCGACCCAGGCGATGGGCAACCAGGACAGCGTCAACAGTGTCAGCGCCATGCCCGTGGTGCGATTGCCCTGTCCACGATCAGCCAGACGTCCGGCCCGTGCGGCAGCCAGCGCACCCGCGACGCCGGCGAGTCCGAACAGGCCGATCTGGGTGTGCGACAGTGACAACGGCGGCGCACTGAGCGGCAACACCATCGAGGTCCACAACACGCTGAAAGCGGCAAAAATCAGCAGCGCGAAAATACCTCGGACCCGCAAGACGCGCTCACTCAGAAACAACGGCAGCACCGATCGCAGCAACTGCCAGTAACTGCCGTGGGCGGGCGGTCTGGCGGAGGCGGGCAGGGTGCGCCATAGCACCAGCGCCATGCCGACCATCAAGGCCGCCGAGACAAAGTAAACACCGCGCCACCCCGCCAGATCCGCCACAACGCCCGACACGAAACGCGCCAGAAGGATGCCCAGCACCACGCCACTGGTCACCGTGCCCACGGTTGCGCCGCGCTGCTCGGGACTCGCCAGCGCCGCGGCATAGGCGACTACCACTTGCACCAGAACCGCCATCAGCCCCACCAGTGCCATCGCGCCGAGCAGCGTGACCCAATCCTGCGCCATGGCCACAGCGCACAACGCCGCAGCCGACAGTAACAACTGGCTGAGGATGAGTTTTTTGCGATTGAGCAAATCCCCCAGCGGAACAATCAGCAGCAAGCCCAGCGCATAGCCGGCCTGGGTCGCGGTGACGACCACACCAATCGTGCCGGACGAAACCCCGAGGCTGGCGGCCATCGACTCCAGCAGCGGCTGGGCGAAATAGACGTTGGCCACCGCCATGGCACAGGTAATAGCGAAGAGGAAAGTCTGATAACGGCTCAAGGCCGACGCGGCTGAACCCTGAGGAGCGCGCGAATAGCCAGCGCTCGCCTGTTCAGCATCGGCGTCCTGTTTTACCGGGTGATGAGGCGGATAAGGCATCGTTCCATCCTTGGCTATGTTGGTTTTGAAAAGAAACCGATGCGTTGATTTTTATCCGCTCAGGTTGTTAAATGCAACCGGATTTTCCCGCCGATCCTTCGGCGTTCTTTTCATTGATCTGCGCCTGGAGCGACATGGCCAAGCAGAAACTACTGGCCCAAAGCGAATGCCCGGTGGCCCGCGCACTGGAGGCCATCGGCGATCGTTGGGCGTTGATGATCATTCGTGATGCGTTCGACGACGTGCGCCGCTTCAGTGAGTTCCAGAAGCGTCTTGGCCTCGCCAGGAACATCCTCACGGTCAAACTGAAAATGCTCGTCGAGTTGGGAGTGTTTGAGATTCAGCCAGCGTCCGACGGCAGTGCCTACAAGGAATACGCCCTGACCGGACGGGGCCGCGCGCTGTTTCCCATCATTGTCAGCCTGCGCCAGTGGGGCGAGCGCTATCTGTTTGACAGCGGCGAACAGTGCTCGATATTGCTCGACAACGAACGCTCCGAACCCGTCGAAACCCTCGCTGTGCGCTCGCGTGGTGGCGAGCTGTTGAGTCCGGCGGATTGTCACCGCCGGGTTGTTACGCGGTAGGGCGATCAGTCATTGGCAGGCGCGCGATGCCAGGCAAGACGATCACAGCCGCTGACCCACATCCGGCTGCGCCGTTGTCAGCTCGGCGTCAGCCATTGAAAGCGCTTTTCACCTCAGCACTGATCAAGTCCGCAAGCATTCGTACCGGCTCGGACAAGGACTGTCGTGAGCGGTGCACCAGACCGATGTCGCGGTGAAAGGTGTGATCGCCGAGGTCGACTGCCCGCACTCCGGCCGGCCATTGCGGTTCGCGCGCGGTTTGCGGCACCAGCGCCACGCCGACGCTTTTTTCGACCAGTTTGATGATGGCTTCCAGTTCGTCCAGCTCGCACACCTCGCGCGGGGTGAAATGCATCTGCCGCAGAAACCGATCGACTTGTCGACCGCCGAACGAAGAGCGGTCATAGCGGATGAACGGCTGGCTTGACAATAATCCCGCCCAGTCGTCGCCTTGCACGTCGCGCGGCACGATCAGCCGATAAGGCTCAAGCGCCAGGGTCGTCCAGCGCAGATCACTTTGCAGCGAGAAGGGCGGTCGGATGATCACCGCCATATCGATCTCGCCAGCGTCCACCAGGTTGACCATTTCCATCGACAAACCGGGAACCACCCGCGTCCTGCAGTGCGGGCATTGCTGATGGAATCTGGCCAGGGCATCCGGCAGATAGGAACGTTGTACCGAGGCGATGGCGCCAAGGGTCACTCGAACGTTCGCCGGGGTTCCTGTGGTGGTTGAGCCCAGATTGTCGTAAAGGCGCAGTAGGTCGTGCGCTTGCATCAGGACCTGCTGACCCATTTTGTTCAGGTGTGCCGTGCGGCCCTTGCGGTCGAATATTTCAAATCCCAGCTCCGCTTCCAGGCGCTGAATCTGTGCGCTGACAGCGGCCTGAGTCAGGCCGATTTTATGTCCCGCAGCAGCGAAAGTGCCTTCCCGGGCCACGGCGATAAGGGTTTTCAGTTCTTTGATCATTCACAAAGATTAGTTGTGTTTCTAAGAAATATATATTGATTTTTCTGTTCGGTGATTCCGCCTAGGATGTCTTCTGTCCCCGGCCAGCAGCCTTGCGCCGCAGCCGTTTTCTTGAAGACAACGCCATGGAGTCGCTGATGAGCCTTTCGCCTTTCCACCTCGCTATCCCGGTTTACGACCTCGCGGCCTGCCGTCGCTTCTACGGCGAAGTGTTCGGTCTGGAAGAGGGTCGATCCAGCGCGCAATGGGTCGACTTCAACTTTTATGGCCACCAGTTGGTGATTCACCAACAGCCGCAGACGGCAGCTCAAGAAAGTGTTCACAGCAACCCCGTCGACGGCCACGACGTCCCGGTCCCGCACTTCGGGATCGTTCTGCAATGGGAACAATGGGAAGCACTGGCCGAGCGTTTGAAGTCCTTCGCTACGCCGTTTGTGATCGAACCTTACATTCGATTCAAAGGGCAGGTGGGCGAACAAGCCACGATGTTTCTCTTGGACCCCTGTGGCAATGCGCTGGAGTTCAAAGCGTTCAAGGACATGAGCCAGCTGTTTGCCAAATAACCCAATCCCCCATGCCCGCCGATCTGCGGCGGGTCATTTGCTCCATTCAGGAAAACTCATGACTTCACCTACTTACGTTCAGGAATACAGCGCCATCGTTGGCGTGCTCAATCACTACATCAAAGGTTGTACGCAGGCGAACAGCGCGTTGATGAAACCTGCTTTCCACGAGCAGGCCACGATGTTTGGCGTTAACGGCGACGCGCTGGCGGGTGGCGCGATTGATAATCTGTTTGGCGTGATCGACAAAGACTTCCGCCCATCCCCCGAAGCCCGCGCGGTGATCGGGCGTATCGACATCGTCGGTACCGCCGCCAGTGCCCGGGTCGATACCGACGACGTGTCCGGGTTTTGCTTCACCGACTTCTTCCACCTGCTGAAAGTGGCTGGCCGATGGACCATTGTCAGCAAGATTTATCACACCCACTCGGCGGCCTGAGTTGAAGCAGTGACCCGCCGCCATACGGCTTGATTGTTCCCGCGCGCTCGCGTGGGAACAATCTGCGCAATGCCCCATCCCTGACTAAGCATCCGTCCACTCAAGCGCCGCCGTCTCGCGCCACTTCACGCCCGTGATGCCGTAGCGCTCGGCCTGGGGTTTCGAGACCACTTTCAACGGCGGTTTACCCGGCTTCGGAATCGGCGCAATCCCCGCATCGCAGCTTGCCCAATGCCAGGCATCGGCGTTGCGCATGCTCTTGGCGCGGATAACGAATGATTTGGGCTGGTCGTGCAGTTTGTACTCGATGACGAAAAGATCAGTGTTACGCATGAGTTCCTCCTTACGCTCATACGCAAAGGAGTTTGTCCGACAAAAAAAATTCAAAGCTTTTGCGCCAGGGCCGATCAGTGCCGCAAACGCTGATTTTTTCTGAAGCCGCGAAGGTTCATCAGGAACAGGCAAATCTGCAAAACGATCAACGCATAGGCGCCGGAATACGCCCCCCAGATCACCCACAGCAGATTGCTCAAACTGAAACACACGAAGCCGCTCATGCGCCGTTGCGGTTGCTGCGAACCGATCAGCCAGGCGGCCAGTACGGTGACCAGCATCGCCGGCCATTGCACCCAATCCAGATACGCCAACGTTCTGCCCTCTGCACAGATTTTGTCAGTGCATGAGTCTTACACAGCAACCGGTGGCCGGTCACTGCTCAGGCGTTTCAGGCTTGTTCTCTAGAAAAAAATATTCATCCCCATTCTGCCTATGAGAAACACCAGCAGGATCAGGAAAAAAATTCTGATAAAGCCACTGCCATAACGTAATGCCAAAAAAACTCCCGTCAGCGAACCGGCCATGTTGCACAACGCAACCACACCGCCAATCGCCCACAAAACATTACCTGTGGGAATAAAGAACAAAAGCGCAGCGCTGAACGTCCCCAGATTGACCAACTTGGCCGAGGCAGACGCATTCAAGAAATCAAAGCCAAAGACCTTAACGAAAGTGAACAGCAGCAGGCTACCACTGCCCGGACCGAATACACCGTCGTAAAAACCGATGACGCCACCAAAGAACACCCCCAGGGCAATATCTGTCGTCCCGAAGTGTCTGTCTCGTCCGGCCAGCCCCAGGTTTTTCTCCATAAAGGTATAGATGGCCATGGCTATCAGTACGAAGAACACTACGACCTCCATCAGTCTCTTCGGGACAACGGAAACTGAGAGGGCGCCCAAAAACGAAAATACAAACGCAGCGAGCAGGGTAGGAAGTATTAGCTTCCAATGAATTTTTATTCGCTTCAGATAACCGGATATGGAGGAAAGGTTGCCCGCCAGAACCGCGAGTTTATTGGTTCCGAAAACAGCGGCGAGGCTGTGCTGGGGCAGGGCGTGGAGAAGCGCTGGCACTTGTACCAGACCGCCGCCGCCGACCGCCGCATCTATCAACCCGCCGCAAAATGCGAAAAAGCCCAGTGCAAAGACAGCGTGTTCAATATCCACGTAACGGGTCCTTGCGGTTTGATTTCTGGGAGAAGGTCGGGGTGGGATGAAAACTAACGGCGTTGATGGCTTGTAACAAGTAACTTATTCTGCGCGAATCATTCACTTTTAGTGAGCAATGCCATGGAGTTGTCACAGCTGCTGATGTTCAAGACGGTGGCCGAACAAGGGAGCATCGTTCGCGCTTCTGAACAGTTGCACTGTGTGCCGTCGAACATCACCAACCGAATCAAACTCCTGGAGTGTGAGTTGGGAGTAGGTTTGTTCATCAGGAAAGGCAGAGGGTTGGTGATCAGCCCTTGCGGAAGGCTATTTCTAGATTACGCCAACAAAATCCTGTCTTTATGCGAAGAATCACGCAGAGCACTTGATCCCTCGGCGGCGCCATCAGGCACCTTGACCATCGGCGCGATCGAGTCGGCAGCCACAGGCAGATTGCCCAAAGTGTTATCCAGGTACCATCAACGCTATCCCTCAGTGCAGATGCAATTCACTACAGGGGGCTGGACGCAGTTATCCAATGATGTCGTCAGTCATAAGTTGGACGGGGCCATTGTTGCGGTTAGACCTGAACAGTCGAACGTTGAAAGTATCGAGATTTACAAGGAAGAGCTGGTGCTGATGGCCTCTGCTTCTGCGGGCCCTATTTGTCAACCACAGGATTTGCATGATGCCGACGTCTTCATGTGGCCCGAAGGATGCCCCTACAGGCAGGCGTTAGTGAACTGGCTGGAACTTCATAAAGTGACCTGTCGCATAACAAGCATCGCCAGTTACGGCACGATTCTGGGTTGCGTGAGTTCTGGGGCGGGTGTCTCGCTGGTGCCGAGTGGCATATTTGAGCAATTCAACCGGGTCGGCACCATCAAAGGATATGCTTTTGAGGATTTACTGCCGGTGCAAAATTATTTCATCTGGAACAGGACCGTCGAGTTTCATCGCGCGAAAGACAAGTTTGCCGAGTTATTGAGAGAAGAGTTCAAGCCTTTGTGAGGTGGATTGGCATCCGCTGCGCCGTATGAAGATCTTCTCTTAAGGTTACGGCGCGGGGCTGATCATCAAAAGTGACGGCGGGGCGCGGTCACTCCCGCCAAGACACAAAACCTTGCCACCACTGGGTCGTTAAATGTTGAAGTGAGGCAGAAGCCGGTCTCGGCCCGCTTCTGTCATCCGTAATCAAACCGGCTGCGTCGCCTCCTCAGCGGCAATCGCGGCCTGCACGCTTGGACGCGCTTCTACGCGCGCCATGAACGCGTCCAGCGCTGGCCAGTTCTTGATATCGATGTTGAAGAACGGCAACCACTTCAGGACAGTGAACAGGTAAGCGTCGGCCAGGCCGAAGGTGCCCAGCAGATAGTCTTGGTGCACCAGACCGTCGTTCAGGTAATCCAGGCGCTTGAACAGTTTCTGACGGAAGATCTCTTTTACCGGCTCAGGGATGTCCGGATTAAATAGCGGTGCGCTGCCACCGTGGATTTCCGAGGTGATGAAGTTGAGCAATTCCTGCAGCCGCGCACGTTCCCAGGTGCCGTTTGCCGGGGCCAGTGAGTTGCCCGGTACCTGATCGGCGAGGTATTGAACGATGGCCGGCCCTTCGGTCAGTACCTGGCCGTTGTCCAGCACCAGTGCGGCGACGTAGCCCTTGGGGTTGATGTCGCGAAAGTCCCGGTTGTCTGCCGTGGCTTTGGTCTTGTTGTTGACCCGGATCAATTCGAAAGGCAGACCGAGTTCGCGCAGCACGATGTGCGGCGACAGCGAGCAGGTCATGGGGGCGAAGTACAGCTTCATGTGCATCTCCTTTTAGTGGGCAACGCGTACCCGAACGTGGGGCCATTCCTGGCCTGAAACGTCTGTGAATTTGTTCCTCGAACCCCTGTGGATGGGCGTATCGATTGCAGACAATGAAAGTCTATCCATGGCGGTCGTTTCTTTATAACCCATTGAGGGCCCTTGCTGGCGCATCGATAAATCAGTGTCGGTCGCGGTCCGGATTCTGAAACGTGGTGTATTGACATATCTAAGAATCTCGATATCCTCGGCGCATGGAACTGATCGAAATATTCAAAGCCCTCTCGAACCCGACACGCCTGAAGATTCTCGAAGGCTTGAAGGATCCCGTGAAAAATTTTCCCCCGCAGGACGAGGGCGATGTTTTCATCGAGGGCGTCTGCGTCAGCAGCATTCAGGAAGGGATCGGCCTGTCACAGTCTACGGTGTCGAGTTATCTCGCCACGTTGCAACGCGTAGGGCTGGTTGAAGTGCGGCGCATCGGTCAATGGACCTACTACAAACGCAATGAGGCAGCCATCAGCGCGCTTGCAGAGATCATAGGGAAAGAGCTGTAGATTTTTTTACTACAGGATATCGGAATATCTCGATATCCCTTTTTATCGATACGAGGTTTTGCCATGAAAGCGATGATTCTCAAAGCATTCGGCGGTCCTGAATCTTTTGAACTCAGCGACGTGCCCAAGCCAGTGCCGCAAGCGGGGCAAGTCCTCGTCCGGGTGCACGCCACCTCCATTAATCCGCTGGATTATCAAGTGCGGCGTGGTGACTATCCCGAGCTGGTGCCACTGCCTGCCATCACCGGCCACGATGTCTCCGGCGTTGTCGAAGCTGTCGGGCCGGGTGTCACAGCTTTCACGCCGGGCGATGAGGTCTGGTACACCCCGCAGATATTCGACGGGCAGGGCAGTTATGCCCAATACCACGTGGCGGCTGAAAGCATCATCGCTCGCAAGCCTGCCTCACTGAGCCACCTTGAGGCGGCGAGTCTGAGCCTGGTGGGTGGCACAGTCTGGGAGGCTTTGACCGTGCGCGCGGTGCTGCGAGTAGGCGAAAGCATTCTGATCCACGGCGGTGCGGGCGGTGTCGGTCATGTGGCGATCCAATTGGCGAAAGCCATTGGCGCCAGAGTGTTCACGACCGTGCGTGAGGCCAACGCCGACTTCGCGCGAAGCATGGGTGCCGACGTGGTTATCGACTACACCCAAGAGGATTACGTCGAAGCAATCATGCGTGAGACCGCGGGCCATGGCGTTGATGTGGTATTCGACACCATCGGCGGCGATACCCTGACGCGCAGCCCCGACGCGCTCGCTCAGTTGGGCCGCATCGTTTCCATCGTAGACATCACGCAGCCACAAAACCTCGTTCAAGCCTGGGGCAAGAATGCCAGCTATCACTTCGTGTTCACTCGCCAGAACCGCGGCAAGCTCGATGAATTGAGTGCACTGGTCGATCGCGGCCAGCTTCGGCCCCACGTAGGCGCCGTCTATTCGCTGGCCGACATCCCACTCGCCCACGCCCGCCTGGAGAGCCCCAACAACGGTTTGCTGGGCAAAATCGCCATTGCCGTCGAGCCTTCGCTCATCGCTTGAATGCGCTCTGCATTCACGTCATTTGGAGAAACGTCATGGTTTATGAGATCGCTGTGCTGCCCGTTCACCTGGAACGCACCGAAGCCTTCAAACGCGCATTTAGCCAGGTCGAGTCGTTGCTCACCCGCGCCGAGGGATATGACGGCCACTTACTGGCGCAAGGCATCGAAAGCCCCGAACAATTCAACCTGATCGTGCGATGGCGATCACTGAAGGACCACTCGCCGGGGTTCGAGCAGAGTGACGACCATCAGCGGTTCATGCAGGGACTGGAGGCCTATTTTTCAGCGGAGCCGAACGTCTACCACGTTGAGGGTGGTGCTTTTCCTGGCTTTTGAGCCTGATCAACCCTGCAACCGATAAGCATACGGCGTTGGATCGGGCAGGCCGTGGCTTGAGCAGTTGAGTCGCCGGCCGCTTGTGACGGGTGCTTTGGTGGTAGGCTGCGAGGCGCCGGCCCTGCTGGCGTCTACACAGCCCCCTTCAGGATCACCCGACATGCGCCTGCCAGATTTCATTCTTGAGAACCTTGAGCCGATTCTGCAGGCCTGGGAAGACTTCGCCAGAACCATCGAGACGCCGGGGGCGGAGCTCGACAGTGCGGCGTTACGCGACCATGCCGAGCAGATGTTGCAGGCCATTGCCCTGGATCTGCGGACCCGGCAAACGGTGCGCGAACAAGTGGCCAAAGCCCAGGGGCTGGCACCGCGAGACGAACGCGAGACCGCCGCCGAGACCCATGCGGTGACGCGCCTGATGGCCGGTTTCACCATCGATCAGATGGTCTCGGAATACCGCGCCTTGCGCACCAGTGTGCTGAATCAGTGGATGAGTCAAGTCAAGCAAGGCAAGTCGATCGATATCGACGACATGACTCGCTTCCATGAAGCCATCGATCAGGCGCTGGCGGAGTCGATTGCCAGTTATTCCCGAGCGGTTGAAGCCTCCCGCAACGTGTTTTTGGGCATCCTGGGGCATGACCTGCGCACACCGCTGGGCGCGATCCTGTTGGGTGCCGATCTGCTGAGGCGTTCCAAGACCGGCGACGCCCGGTCGAGCAAGGTTGCCAACCAGATATATTCCAGCGTGCAGCGAGCGAGCCAGATCGTCGGCGATCTGCTGGACTTGACGCGCTGCCAGATGGGCCCTGGCATTCCGGTGAAAAAGACACGGATCGATCTCACGCCGCTGTGCGAGCGCGTTGTCGAGGAAATCCGCGCCTTTCATCCTCAAGCCAACGTGGTGTTTGAAGCGAGGGCTGCGGTGGCGGGCGAGTTTGATGGCGCCAGGATGGAACAGGTGTTTTCCAACATCGTCAGCAATGCGGTGACGCATGGCGACAATCGAATCCCGGTCACCGTCGAGCTGGACCTGTCCGAGCACTGCGCGGTGTTCAAGGTGCACAACGGCGGTGAGCCGATACCCGAGGACGTCCTGCCGTTTATTTTCAATCCGATGGGGCGGTTTTCGCAGCGTTCGGCGATTGATCACGGGCCGGTCGAGGGACTGGGGCTGGGCCTGTTCATCGCGTCGGAAATTGTCGCCTCACACGCCGGCTCGATTGATGTCAGCTCTGACCTGGCGGGCGGGACGATTTTTCTCGTGCGGCTGCCGATCGCTCTTGCCGAGTCCTAGCCGATGCGCGGCGCCGGCGCACGTCAGGGTGTGTCGGTGACCGGCGATCAAGTCGAAACCGTTCGTCGCCGAGCTTTTGCTGACGTTGCTCGCTCATCAACCTCTTTGAACTCTCCAGCACCCAGCCTCGTCCCTTTTTATGTGGGGGCTCAGGGCAACGTTGCCGTGTAGTCCCGTTTTCAATGAGAAGGCGAGGGACCACATGAATACTTCAGACAGCAGGTCAGGGTTTGAATCAGGCGATCCGAAGGGCCAGCCTGAGCAGGGTTTTCAGCATTTGAAGGATGACGTCAGCGAAGCGCTGGGCGGGGCGCGGCAGCAGGCCGATGCGCAATTCGGTCAGTATCGCGACACCGCCGCCGAGCAAATCGAAGCGCTGGCGCAGGGTGCGAAAAGTTTCGTCTCCGAGCTGCCGGACAGCGACACGCTGGGCATGTCCGATTACCTCAACGACATGGCCGAGTCGATGACCGGGCTGGCCGATAACCTGCGCGGCAAGAGTGCCGAGCAGCTGTTGCACGATGCGGCCAGTCTGGCCCGCAGCAATCCCGCGCTGTTCATTGCCGGCAGCGTCGCCATCGGTTTCGGTCTGTCGCGGTTTCTCAAGGCGGGCACCGCGGCGGCGGCCACGGTCAGTGCCGAGCAAGATCCAGCGGCCGGCACCTCGACGCCACCGGCCGGCGGCTTTGGCGCCCAGCGACCTTATGAGTCCTCGATGGCGTCTGCGACCGATCCCGGCCCGGGACTCGCCACCGGCATCACGCCGACCTCTCCCAACGAACACGATCATCCGTCTGACGCCGCGGGCGCTTTCGTGGCGCCTGCAACCGACCGCAAAGGAGAACTGTGATGAACAGAGACGAATCCGATCTGACCGGAGCACGCTCCACTGGCCAACCGGACGATGCATCGGTGGTAGGCCTGTTACGGCAACTGTCCCGGGAAGTGCCGGCATTGTTCACCAAGGAACTCGCGCTGGCCAAAGCCGAACTGCAGGCCAGCCTCACCACCCTCAAGGCCGGGATGGCCGCGGTCGCCGGTGGCGCGATCGTTTTTCTGGCCGGTTTCATCATCCTGCTGTTGGCGGCGGTCTATGGCTTGAGCCTGTTCATGGCGCCCTGGCTGGCCGCGCTGATCGTCGGCGTGGTGGTGATGATCATCGGCTTCGCCATGTTGCAGTCGGGGAAAAAACAATTCGAGCCGTCCCATTTCAAACCTGATCGCACCCTGGATGCGTTGAACAAAGATCAAGAAGCGTTGCGGAGGAAAGCCTCATGAAAAGCGAACTGGATACCGAAGCGCAAAAGCGCCCTGAGCAGATCGAGCGGGAAATCGATGCGCAACGCGCGAGCATCGGCAACATCGTCGATCAACTGGAAAGCAAATTCACCCCCGGCCAGATGATCGATCAGGCGTGGGGCATGATGCAGAACAACGGTTCGATGTTCTTCACCAACCTGGGCACGAGCGTGCGCAACAATCCAGTGCCTGCGGTGCTGACGTCGGTGGGCCTGCTCTGGCTGATGATGAGCCAGAATCGTCCGCCGGTGCCGCAACCGACGTACCGCACCGGGCCGGATCAGGACCAGGCCGGCGAGTGGGCAGATGGTCTGGCGGACGGTATCGACAGCGCCCGCGAGCACTTGCATCACACCGGCGATTCTCTGAAGCAGGGCTACCAGTCGTTCAGAGGCAAAGCCGGGCACCTGGGGGAAAACGTCGGCGCTGCCAAGGAACATCTCAGCCATGCGATGCATGGTGCCAGTGATCGGCTTTCGCACAGTTCCCAGGCCTTGGGGCAACAGTTCAATCAAATGCTCAAGGAGCAACCGCTAATGGTCGCTGCCGCGGGTGTCGCCTTGGGTGCCTTGCTCGGCGCGGCCTTGCCGACGACGTCGACCGAACAGCGCTACATGGGCCGGGCCAGCGCCGGGATGGTCGACAAAGCAAAACAGAAAGCCCAGGAGGGTTACGACGCGGTGCGCGATACGGTGACGCGAACCACTGAACACAAGGAGCCGGCAACACAAGCGGAACCGCCGAAAAACTCATCTTCGGACCTGTCCGAAGGCTTGGGCACCTCCTGAACTGAGTGAAAAAGGCGAGGCTGTAGAGATGGGCTTGCTCGCGAAAGTGGTGTGTCATTCGACCTGGGTATACCTGACATGGCCCCTTCGTGAGCAAGCCCACTCCCACAGTATTTTGTGGCGGTCCGCAAATTGAGTGCCCAACGCTAAGCCCTGTGGGAGCGAGCCTGCTCGCGAAGGCAGTGTTCAACTTGGATAAACCTTGGCCCGGCCCCTTCGCGAGCAAGCTCACTCCACAGCGATTTTTGAGGGGCTGACGTCACGGCAGACAGCCTGATGACGCAGCGCGCTCGCTCAGCTATCCGTATTGTTGGCAGTCGCTTGCACGGCGGCTTCGGCTTCCAGTTTCAAGCGATCCGCCTTGGAAATGTACTTGGGCTTTTTCGGCGCGAGTTTGGCGTTGGCCTTTTTGGCTTTTTCCTTGAACAACTGCTGCAGCTTTTTCTGACGATTCATGGCCGTTTCAACCGGGGTGGGGAAGGGGGCGAATCCTGACGCAAGCCGATGTGCCCAGCAAGAAAAAAAGCACCAGGCCGAACACAAACGCCTATGCTTTAAAGCACCCCCGAACTGAAGGAACCGCACATGAAAAAAGCTCGCAGACTGGTTACAGCGCTGTCCTGCCTTGCGCTGGTAGTAGGCAGTGTCACGGCGCTGGCGGACCCTGGTAACGGAAAAGGCCAGGGCGGGCAGGGCAATCAGGGCGGCCAGGGTAACGGCAAGGGCAAGCCGCAGAACATGCAGGACCACGGCAATCAAGGGTCGGGCAACAAAGGGCAAAAATCCTCCGGTAACCACGGCGGCGGACCGAGTGTCGATCGTGGCAACATCCTCGGCGTCATCGGCGGCTATCGCGGCGAATACTGGAATCCCGGAAAGCCCTTGCCACCGGGCATTCAAAAGAATCTGGCGCGCGGCAAACCGCTGCCACCGGGTATCGCGAAAAAACTCGACGGGCGTTTGCTCGGCCACTTGCCGCACTATGACGGCTATGAATGGCAGCAGGTGGGCACGGACCTGATCCTCGTCGCGCTGGCCACCGGGTTGATCTACGAAGTGCTCAACGGCGCTTTTGATTAAACCTGCCGCATGCGGCGGCAGCCGTTCAGTCTGCCGCCCAGTCAGTCATTTTCCCTTTCACTCTGATTGTTTGCACTGGCGGTGCTGCGTCGCTATAGCTGCAACTGGTGCAGCAATGAACTGCAAATAGCGTGGCTTGTTCGTCCAGGCTTGAGCTTTCACACTGGGTTCAACGGTTAATGACTGAACGGAGATAAGCATGGCGAGCGCAATCCGCTTTACCGAAACGGGCAACCCCGAGGTCCTGCACCTGCACACCGTGAGCGTGCAAACGCCAGGGCAGGGTGAAGTCTGGCTTGACCAAGAGGCGGTGGGCGTCAACTTTCTCGACGTCACCCAGCGCAAAGGCGCGGTGCCGGTGGCGTTGCTTTCGGGCCTTGGCCTGGAAGGCGCGGGCCGTGTCGCCGCGGTCGGTGAGGGGGTCAGCCACGTGCGCGTCGGGGATCGCGTTGCCTACGCCACCGGGCCTTTGGGCGGTTATGCGTCGGCGCGGTTGTTTCCGGCGGATCGATTGGTGAAGATTCCTGATGAACTGTCCTTCGATGAGGCTGCGGCAGTGCTGTTCAAAGGCATTACTGCGCAGTATCTGTTGAAGTCGACGTATCCGGTGGGGCCGGGGACGACGATGCTGCTCTATGGCGTCGCGGGTGGTCTGGGGGAAATCATGGTGCCGTGGGCCAAACACTTGGGCGCCACGGTGATTGGCGTGGTATCGAAACCAGCCAGTGTCGGCAAGGCGCGGTCGATCGGCTGCGATGAGGTGCTGGTATTCGAAGCTGAAACCCTGGCCGCCGAGGTGGCGCGAATCACCGACGGGCGCAAGGTCGACGTGGTGTACGACCCGATTGGCCGGGTGTCTTTCCAGGCCTCGCTGGACAGCTTGCGTCCCCGCGGCTTGATGGTCTCGTTCGGCGCGCAGAGCGGTGCGCCGTCAGCGGTGGAACTGGCGACACTCAATGCCAAGGGTTCGCTGTTTCTCACGCGTCCGTCACTGGCCGCGCACACTGCAAGCGCTGCTGAGTATCAGGAGCGTGCACAAGATGTGCTGGCCGCCGTCGCCGCCGGTATTATCACGCCGCGGATCTGGGCGCGCTATCCACTGGCCGATGCCGCCGCCGCGCACGCCGAGCTGGAGTCGGGGCGATCATCGGGAGCGATCATTCTAAAACCATGAATCTTGATGTTCTGAGCAATCAACACAGCGATGAGATCGCTGCCTTTCTGGCCGTCGCCGCGCAAGGGTCGTTTGTCGCGGCCGGTCGCTTGTTGCAGCGTCATCCCACGATCGTTTCGAAACGCTTGGCGGCGATGGAAAAACGCCTGGGGGTTCGCCTGGTGGAGCGCTCGACGCGCCAGGTGCGTATCACCGAGGCCGGTGCTCAACTGGAACAGCGCCTGCGTGCAGCCGTTGCGCTGATGAACGAGGCGCAGCAGCAAGCGGTGCAGGGCGCCAACGAAGTGCGCGGCACCTTGCGCCTCGCCTTGCCGGCCGCGATGGGCCGGTTGTGGCTCGGGCCGCTGTTGCCGGAGTTTCTCAAGGCTTATCCGCAGGTCTCGATTGTTGCCGACTACAGCGAGGGCCTGGTCGACATCATCGAGCAGGGTTTTGATGCGGCGATCCGTATCGGCGAGCTGGACGACAACCGCCTGACCGCGAAAAAACTCAGCGATCATCGACGGATTTTGTGCGCATCGCCGGCGTACCTCGATGCTCACGGAACACCGCAAACACCGCAGGATTTGCTCCAGCACAATTGCCTGCGCTTCAGCGGCCTGGCGTCATTCCCGTTATGGCGACTGCATCGCGGCGATGAGCTGCAAACCCTCACGCCCAAGGGCAACCTGACCGCCAGCGACAGCGAATCGCTGCTCGCCGCCGCCCGCGCCGGAGCCGGTATCCTCGGCGCCGGCGACTGGCTGATGAGCCGCGACCTTGCCGCCGGAACGCTGACTCAGGTGCTGCCGGACTGGCAACTGGATACGGCCGGCGGCGTCTACCTGGTCCGGCCCTCGGCGAGGTTTCCGGCAGCGGCGGTGGTGGCCTTCAAACAGTGGCTCGAAGCGAAGTTTGACCCCGCGCCACCGTGGGCGGTTTGATCGCGACAAACTGATAACCCGATTCCCTGTGGGAGCGAGCCTGCTCGCGAAAGCGCCGGATCAGCCAACACTGTCCTGGCTGACAGCCCCCGGTGTCAGGATAGTTGTCGCCTCTGCGAATTCTTAAACGCATTCCGGGGGCGGCAAGAGTATGGTCATGTCC
>NZ_JABWQS010000089.1:0-1859 GCF_014268545.1 Pseudomonas sp. SWRI81 | reverse complement strand
CGATAGCGGTGTGTCAGTCAACATTAATTCGTCTGACACACCGCTATCGCGAGCAGGCTCACTCCTACAGGGGCCGGCGCCGGGTCAGAAAATCTGGGTGAACAGCCAGTACAAGCTGCCCGACAACAGAATCGCAGCCGGCAGCGTCAACACCCACGCCATCAATAAATTGCGGATCGTGCGCATCTGCAAGCCGCCGCCATTGGCAACCATGGTTCCCGCTACACCCGAAGACAACACGTGCGTAGTCGACACCGGCAAACCGAACATGTCCGCCGCACCAATGGTCAGCATCGCCACGGTTTCCGCCGATGCACCTTGCGCATAGGTCAGGTGGGTCTTGCCGATCTTCTCGCCGACGGTCACGACAATGCGCTTCCAGCCAACCATGGTGCCGAGCCCCAGCGCGATGGCCACGGCGATTTTCACCCACAGCGGAATAAACCGCGTGGCGTTGTCGATCTGTTGTTTGAACAGTTGCAGCTTGTTGGCGGTATCGGCGTCGAAGTTACCGACCTTGTTTTTGTCCATCAGGCGAATGCTTTCGCTCGCCAGGTACATGTCGTTGCGCACGTTGCCCATGGCTTCGGCCGGGACTTTCGCCAGCGAGCCGTAGCCTTTGACTTGCTCGCCGATGTGCCCGGTCAGGGCGGCGAGGGCGGGGATCAGTTGCGGCGTGGGCTCCTTGCTGCGTACGTAATCGGAGAGAATCGGACGCGGATCGGCAGGCGCCGGCAGCGGGGCACTTTTCACCAGCGCTTGTTGGGTGACTTGCGCCACGGCGGCGAATTGCAGCGATTGTTCTTCCGGCATGGTGCGGTTCAATGCGTAGGCCATCGGCAGCGTGCCGACCAGAATCAGCATGATCAGGCCCATGCCTTTCTGGCCGTCATTGGACCCGTGGGCGAACGACACGCCAGTACACGTGACGATCAGCAAACCGCGAATCCACCACGGCGGCGGGGTGTTGCCTTCGGGGGCCTTGTACAGCGCGCGATTCTTCACAAACGCACGCAACGCCAGCAGCAATAGCGCCGCGCAGCCGAAACCCACCAGCGGCGACAGCAGCAGCGCGTAGCCGATTTTGGTCGCCTGCGCCCAGTCCACGCCGCTGGTGCCGTCGCGGCCATGCATCAAGGCGTTGGCCACGCCGACGCCGATGATCGAGCCGATCAAGGTGTGCGAAGACGACGCCGGCAAGCCCAGCCACCAGGTGCCGAGATTCCACAGAATCGCCGCGATCAGCAGGGCGAAAATCATCGCGAAACCGGCGGACGAACCGACCTGCAGAATCAGCTCCACCGGCAGCAGCGCGATGATGCCGAACGCCACCGCACCGCTCGACAGCAGCACCCCGAGAAAATTGAAGAACCCCGACCAGACCACGGCAACATTCGGCGGCAGCGAGTGGGTGTAGATCACCGTTGCCACGGCGTTGGCGGTGTCGTGGAAGCCGTTGACGAACTCAAAGCCCAGCGCAATCAGCAACGCCACACCGAGCAGCAGAAACGGCGTCCAGGTGGTGACCACCGTGCCCAGTTCGTGCATGTCGTGCATCAGGCTGTAAGCGGTGAACAGCATGCCCATGGCGAGCACGGCGAAAAAAATCACGTAAGTGAACGGACCGGGTTTCTTGTCGAGGGCCGGCCTGCCGCTGGCGGTGGCGGCGGGGCTGGCGGTCAGTGAGGGAGTAGCCATGCGCGGACAATCCTGAGCGAGGGAAGGAATGTCGCCCATGATCGTTGCAGAATGTTACAGAGAGACTGCGTCAGGTCAGTGTTTGCCTGATTAGTCTGACCATTGATCTGAAGGACTCAGGTCCAATGTGGGAGCGGGCTTGCTCGCGAAAGCGATGTGTC
>NZ_JABWQS010000088.1:0-2093 GCF_014268545.1 Pseudomonas sp. SWRI81 | reverse complement strand
CGATGGCGGTGTGTCAGTTAAAAAAAACCTATCTGACACACCGCCATCGCGAGCAGGCTCACTCCTACAGGGGGCTGGTGAATACTCAGGCCTCGGTCAGATACCAGCGCCAGTCCTGCTCACCCACCTCAGCCATGAATTGCCGGTACTCGGCGCGCTTCACCGCCAGATATACCCCAAGAAATTCCTGCCCCAACGCCTCCCGCGCCCACGCGGAATTTTCCAGCGCCTGCAACGATGTCAGCCAATCGGTCGGTAACAGTTCTTTTGCCTGCGCATACCCATTGCCCTCGACCGGCTCGCCCGGATCCAGCTCTTCACGAATGCCGCGATGAATGCCGGCAAGAATCGCCGCTGCCGCCAGATACGGGTTGGCATCGGCGCCGCAGATGCGGTGCTCGATGTGTCGCGTGGGTGCCGGGCCGCCCGGCACGCGCAGGCTCACGGTGCGGTTGTCGACGCCCCAGGTCGGCGCCAGTGGTGCGTAGCTGTTGGCTTGAAAACGCCGGTAGGAATTAGCGTTCGGACAGAACAGCAGCAGCGAATCAAGCAGCGAGGCGAGCATGCCGCCAATTGCTGTGCGCAGCAGCGGGGTGCCGGCCGGGTCTTCGGACGCAAACAGATTTCGGCCCTCGCCATCGGCAAGGCTGACGTGCATATGCATGCCGGTGCCGGCCAGATCATCGAACGGCTTGGCCATGAACGTCGCTTGCATGCCGTGCTTGTGCGCCACGGCTTTGACCAGACGTTTGTAGCGCACCGCCTGATCCATCGCTGCCAGTGCCTCGCCATGTTCGAGGGTGATTTCCACCTGGCCCGGTGCGTATTCGGAAATCGCCGTGCGCGCCGGAATGCCGTGCAGTTTGCAGGCGCTGTAGAGGTCGGCGAGGAACGGTTCGATCTGCTCCAGTTCGCGCAGACCGTAGACCTGCGTGTGTCGCGGGCGGCCACCGTCAGCATCGAGCGCCGGTTGCGGTCGGCCGTTGTGATCGCGTTTCGCATCGAGCAGATAAAACTCCAGCTCGCAGGCCATCACTGGGTGATAGCCCTCGGCCCTGAGCGCGTCGATCACTTTGATCAGCAGATGGCGAGGGTCGGCGATGCTCGCTGGCAGGCCCTCGGTCGGGTGCATGCTGACCTGCACCGCCGCGGTCGGAATCTGCCGCCACGGCAGGCGCACCAGACTGCCTTCCAGCGGATAGGCGCGGCAGTCGATATCGCCGACGTCCCAGACCAGCCCGGAGTTTTCCACGTCTTCACCCTGAACGGTCAGGCCAAGGATGGTGCTCGGCAACGGGCGACCGCTTTCATAAACCGCGAGCAGTTCTTCGCGGTGCAACAGCTTGCCGCGCGGCACGCCGTTGGCGTCGAGGATAAACAGCTCGATCATGTCGATGTCGGGGTTCTGCTCAAGAAACTGACGTGCGTCTTCAATGGCTGCGAATTTCATAGCGTTCACTCACGATGGCGCCGCACAGGCGCGCAGATTCTGGCCGGACTCATGGAGGATGTTCCGGCAGGGATTTCAAATGGATTTCAGTCAGGGGTGACACAGAACCTGTGGCGAGGGCGCTTGTTTGCGCTGAGGCGCGAAGCGGCTCTCGCTTTATGATTCAAGGGCTGGGGACTGCCATGCAGTCCGGCGGGAGCAAGCTCCCTCGCCACAATGGATCTTTACTGACTGACAGAAATCAGCAGGCGATATCCGGCGGGCGTGCGGAGTGACGCAGTTTGGAGCGGCGCAGGGCCATGGGCAGATTGACGATGCGGTTCATACGCGGCCCCTGTTGCAGTGGGCGCGTATGGCAGAGACGTTCAACCTTTGGGGTTGTTGTGGTGACGTACTCATAACGCGTATTTCCGTTGGCGGAAAGCGTCGGCAGCAGGGCGAACCCCGGCGACCGGTGTGCCCGGATAGTAAGGGGGAATTTGCCGGCGTGTAAACGGGAGATTTTCCGGTGGCGCTTGCTGCATTTGGTCTGATTGAGCGAGTTGCCTTTTCGCGAGCAGGCTCG
Source organism: Pseudomonas sp. SWRI81 (assembly GCF_014268545.1). Taxonomy (NCBI): domain Bacteria; kingdom Pseudomonadati; phylum Pseudomonadota; class Gammaproteobacteria; order Pseudomonadales; family Pseudomonadaceae; genus Pseudomonas; species Pseudomonas sp. SWRI81. Next base: position 78 of record NZ_JABWQS010000088.1, on the reverse strand, counting down.
CTCCCACATTGGAATGCATTTGAACTGTGAGACCAGGCTCGTTCCCACATTGGAATGCATTTGAACTGTGAGACCAGG
>NZ_JABWQS010000087.1:0-2436 GCF_014268545.1 Pseudomonas sp. SWRI81 | reverse complement strand
CGATGGCGTCGTACCAGTCGATGGATATGCTGACTGACCCACCGCTATCGCGAGCAGGCTCACTCCTACACTGGACCTGCGTGCTCCGTTTTGTACGATCCAATGTGGGCTTCATCCAGCTCTGCCAGATATTGAGCCATACGCTTATTCGGTTTTCTCTTCCTGACGCTTGAGGTGCTTCAGATTCATATGACGCCGCGATGCACAGGCCATAACGAAAAATGCTCCGTATCTTTCGATACGGAGCATTTTCCTTGAGCGCTGCGCAGATTGTATTGCTCTGTGAGCGAGCCCGCAGTCAGTCAGTGATAGTACTTCCATCATAGCCGTTACGAATGGTCAAACTCACAACCTGGCCATCGTCATAGTAGACGTACAGCCAACCATCTGACTGAGTCCTACGCTGCACGTCTCCCGAACTGGAAACAGTGACAGTCACCGGAATATCCCCTGCTGGCTGCCCGGAGAAAGCAGACGCCACTCGCACGCCATATATCCAACGCCCGGCAATCTCCCGGGGGCCGTCCCTTTCAGTTATCTCCACCTTGTTGTGCCCCAGAGACATCGGTATTTGCGGGGATTTGTAGCCCCACATCAACGAATCCAGCCACACTGCGAAGTTGCCGGCTTGACCGCTGTTGGCGCAATCCAGCGTCCAGCTCACGCCCTTCTCCTCCATTGTTTGATCCCAATGCGGGCTCACGGTGACTCCGAGGTCTGTTCCTTCCCGGGACAACATCAATTTTACGGATTGGCCAAGCAAAGGGCTGTTGGGTTTGGGACGCATGCTTATCGTATGTGTCGCACCCAGGCAGGGATAGGCCGCTTCGCCTGAGAAAACCTGCGGGAACGTATCGAGATCGACATCCACGAACTGGTCGTAATCGCCGGGTATCAACCGTCCCGGCAGTTGCCAGTCGGACAGCACCGGACTGGTCAGGCGCAGGCCGAAGATTCCACTTTGATTCGGCGCCGAAGAAATGGTCCAAGACGTGTACTGCGCTTCTATCTTCTGTGGCGTTCCCAGTTCCGGATCAGAGATCAAACCCCGTTCCGTCGCGCCCCACAGGTCTTGCAAAGTGAGGTAGGAGCCCCACAAATCATTAGCGGGCTTGACTGAAAATAGCAATTGGTAGGGTTTTCCTGCCACCAGCACGAGATCGCTTTTGGCCAGGTCAACGGTTTTGCCGTCCAGATAAAGAATGGCTTGCTCCGCCCAGTCATCCTTCAACAAGGCCGTCACCGGGTAGGTCTGGGTCATGGTGACGCCCGCATTGGCGTTGGTGATGTCTGCCACGACAACACTTTCTCCGACAGTCTCAGGCGTATAGGCGTAGGACGTCCAACCATCAGGGCCAGTGACTGTCGTGGCCAGAGCATCCGATACGCCTTTCATGCGCCACACCACTTGCACGCCGTTGGCCACCTCACCGGTGTCCCCCAAAAACAACTGAATCCGCAACATGACACTCTGTCCGGATCCCACCACCGGATTGCCAAGCACCGGGATGGCGTCGGCGATTCCGTACAGGGCATCAACCACCTCAAAAGTACGCGGCTCTGAATATTCAGAAACGTCTCCCTCGTCGGTCTGTCGTACCTGAACAGTATAGAAACCGATCGGCCACATTTCTTCGTCCCAACGCCAAGACGCGCGACCTTCGACGGTGGCAATCGGCGTCGCCAGATCCTTGGCGTGATACAGAACGATCTCCCCGCGTGTCTCTCCCTGACCACTGATTACGACTCTGCGGGGAACCAGGCTGTCCGCTGTCGGGGCAGAAATAACCGGTTTTTTCGGCAACGCTCTGACTGCGAACAGATACGGCTCACTCCATTCGGACTCTGGCCCGCCAGCTTTTTGTTTTACCTGAAGTGCGTTCGTCCCGGGATGCAAGGGCTTATCAACTTTAAATTCCAGAACGCCCTCAGCGTCCGCAGTGTCCGAATGCAATGTCTCGCCTGCTTCAAGCCGCACGGTTACCGTTGCATTGGGCAGGCCGGCGATCCTGATGATGGGCCGTGTCGGGGTACTGCCACCTGCCATCGGTTGTTCGAACCGAGGCGCGTCAGGTCGCTCCCCTACCTCGACGAAGAATGTGCATTCAATACTTGGGTCGGAGTCGATTGCATTGACCGTCTGTACTACTTTGACTGTGTTGCTTCCGGGCGCCCATTCTGCCGTCGGTGTGAAGGTACGGGTCGCTCCGCTACCGGTGAATACGCCCTCCACCGCGCCTGCCTCGTTGGATACATGCAGGGTTACGGCACCGGTTGAAAAAACATCGGTAATGGTCAACGCCTCGTCAGCTGCCGCCGGATTGGGCAGCGGTTGAATCGCGGGTTTAGATGGCTTGACGTAGAACTCAAGCAAGTCAGTTGCAGCGGACGTCTGCCCGTTTACCGTCTGCACCGCCTTGATGTGTTTTGCTCCCG
>NZ_JABWQS010000086.1:0-2906 GCF_014268545.1 Pseudomonas sp. SWRI81 | reverse complement strand
GGTCGATGCCAGCGGCAACTGGACACTGCCGCTGACGGCGCTGAGCGCCAGCGCCCACAGCATCACGGTCAAAGCGTTGTACGGCAGCAATCCGGTGTCGGCGGCGTGGACCTTTACCGTGGCGGTGGCGACAGCGCCGACCATCACCTCGGTCAAGGACTCCAAAGGCGAAGTCGCGGCGGGTGGCACGACGTTCGATACTTCGGTCACGGTAAGCGGCAAGGCCTTCGCCAATCAGAAAGTCGAGATCTTCGACGGGGCTACCTCAAAAGGAGAGGTCCTGGTCGATGCCAGCGGCAACTGGACACTGCCGCTGACGGCGCTGAGCGCCAGCGCCCACAGCATCACGGTCAAAGCGTTGTACGGCAGTAATCCGGTGTCGGCGGCGTGGACCTTTACCGTGGCGGTGGCGACAGCGCCGACCATCACCTCGGTCAAGGACTCCAAAGGCGAAGTCGCGGCGGGTGGCACGACGTTCGATACTTCGGTCACGGTAAGCGGCAAGGCCTTCGCCAATCAGAAAGTCGAGATCTTCGACGGGGCTACCTCAAAAGGAGAGGTCCTGGTCGATGCCAGCGGCAACTGGACACTGCCGCTGACGGCGCTGAGCGCCAGCGCCCACAGCATCACGGTCAAAGCGTTGTACGGCAGTAATCCGGTGTCGGCGGCGTGGACCTTTACCGTGGCGGTGGCGACAGCGCCGACCCTCACGTCGGTCAAAGGCTACCCCAGCGGCGTTGAAATCCTCCATGGTGGTTATACGGTGGAAAGGGCTGTCACCCTGAGCGGCGTCGCGGCCAACGGCCAGAAGGTCGAAGTCTTTGACGGCGCTGTCTCCAAAGGTCAGGCAACGGCACATGCCACCACCGGTGTCTGGACGTTACTCGTCAGTGCCCTGGCGGTGGCAGCACACAGCTTCACCGCCAAAGCTTTGTATGGGAGCAATCCTGTTTCGGCCGCCAGAACATTCACCGTAGCGGAACCCTTACGAGTTGAGACCTCATTGATGTCATTAAATGGCGTGATGGTCAGGAGCGGTTACTGCACAAACTTCACCGGCGCCGATGCAGTCGGCAACACGGCACAACGACAGCCAACGGGGGGGGTGCCCGGCTATGCTTATTCTTCATCTGATCCAAGTATCGCGGCTGTTGATGGCACTGGTAAGGTTACCGGGATGGGCAATGGCTCTGCGACTATCCGTATCTACGATCGAACCCAAGCGCAGGTTAGTTATACCGTTTCAGTTTCAAACGTCTACGATTTATTAGTAGGTAATGGCGGGTCACCCAATACATATGCAAAGTATTTGGCGCATCTTTCCAGATACGGTTATGTCAGCATGACTCCGCAAATTCGTGCGGTCTTGGCCCGCTGCTACCATCAGCCGTGGATTGTATACTCTCCAGCTAGTACTACTGCGTGGACAGGAATAGCTAATGGCACTTCAGCAGAGGTTTACATCGGTAACGGCACCTTCGCCTATAGAGGTCAAAACGAAGATCATACAGGCTTGATTTTTTCACTCCACGGATTCAGTGCAGCTCAAGATGAGGACACATGGGAAATATCATCGCCGCCTTTGGACGAACAGTGATGACGGCTAAACGGGATGCTCATGAACTGGAATTCCCCGCAATAGCAGGGAGCTGTGACAAGCCCTGAATTAAGCGTTGTGGCTACTGGCGTCTTCGCGGGCAAGCCCCGCTCCCACAGGGATCGGTGTCGATCACAGGACTGTATTTGGAGCCTGGACCGGGCGGCGATCCGACGAATGCGGCCTCCCCGCCAGCCCAATTCGCTCAGGCATAAAAAACCGCTGCTCCGTTGAATCAGGGCGGCGGTTTTTCATTTCCAGAAAAAGGGGACGGGAGAAAAAGAGGACGGATTTATTTATCCATGCAGGAGTGAGCCTGCTCGCGATAGCGGTCTGTTTGGTTCGAACGCATCGACTGAGAAATTCTCATCGCGAGCAGGCTCACTCACAGTGAAATGCACTCCAAACGCAGGTCTGAAATGCGAACCAAGGTGGGAGCGAGCCTGCTCGCGAAGGGGCCGGCACTTTCAGGAATAACTCAGCCAACCTGCATCACCCCGGCAACTCCAGATTATCCAGCACCCGGTTCACCGCCAGCTCGCTGAGCATGATCAATTGCGCAATCCCCATCAGTGTCCGGCGTTGCGATGGCTTGACCAGTCCGGCGAATTCCTGGGCGATGGTTTTGGCGCAGGCGAGGGTTTCGCAGGCGTTGGCCAGCAGGTCTTCGTTTTTGGTATCGGCGGTGACGGCATACATTGCGCGGCCGCTATGAGGCGGCGGGGTAGAGCCGGGCGGGCAGAGGTAGTGATCGAGGGCGCGGTCGGCGGCTTGGTGGAGTTTTCTTGAATCGAGGGATTCGTAGGGGGAGGTGGGATCGGATTCGGGTGGGTTGGGTGTTGGTTTGATCATGGTGAAGCTCCTTGAGAAATGGAGCCGTCAGCCTTCGCTGCTAAACGAAGAGGGTGGCGGCTTTACGCGGGTTAGCAGACCAGGCTCAAGGATCCCGGCGCACCGAAGTGCCCCACGCAAGCCGCCATAAAGAGAGGCGGAGCCAGCGTGCCTTGAAAATTTGCCGAGCTGCTAAACCCGATCACTGAACAATCAGCGACCGGACCACAATAGAACCCGCCCTCAAGGCGCACAAGCCGGCGGATTCTGGCTTGGCTGTAGGCAATGGCGCAAGGATTTGTAGCCTTGAGACCGTGTCTGGAGGTGTCTTTTAAACAGCTTCGTTTAAATCGAAGGATTGCGCCGAAACTGATGGCCCCTTCGCGAGCAGGCTCGCTCCCACAAGAGACTGCATTCCAAATGTGAGAGTGAAATGCAGACCAAATGTAGGAGTGAGCCTGCTCGCGATAGCGGCTGT
>NZ_JABWQS010000085.1:0-3305 GCF_014268545.1 Pseudomonas sp. SWRI81 | reverse complement strand
GGCTCACTCCTACAGGGGAACGCATTTCAAAATGTAGGAGTGAGCCTGCTCGCGATGGCGTCGGTTGAGTCAACAGGCTGGAGTATGGATCAATTCAACAGGCGCACCGGCTCTCCACCCGCCCAGGCCTGAATATCCTCGATCATCTGCCGGAAGAACTGCTCATAGTTCTGCCGACTCACATACCCCACATGCGGCGTCGCCAGGACATTATCCAGCGTGCGAAACGGGTGCAGCGCCGGCAGTGGCTCGTGCTCGAACACATCCAGCGCTGCCCCGGCGATCTGCCGTTTCTGCAAGGCTTTGATCAGCGCCGCCTCATCGACGATCGGCCCGCGAGCGGTGTTGACCAGAAGGGCGGTCGGCTTCATCCAGGCCAGCGCTTGCGCATCGACCAGGCCGCGGCTGCGTTCGCTGAGCACCAGATGCACCGAGAGTACATCGGCCTGTTCGAACAGTTGCTGCTTGCTGACGTACGTCACGCCAGCCTGTTCGGCCCGTTCAGCGCTGAGGTTTTCACTCCAGGCGATCACCCGCATGCCGAACACCTGGCCGAACTGCGCCACACGCTGGCCGATGCTGCCCAGACCGAGAATCCCCAGCGTCTTGCCGTGCAGATCGCCACCCAGCCCTTGCTGCCAGCCGCCGGCGCGCAGGGCGTTGACTTCGTTGAGCAGGTTACGCGTGGCCGCCATGATCAGCGCCCAGGTCAGTTCCGGCGCGGCGTGTTTGTAGCTGTCGGTGCCACAGACCTTGATGCCCAGGGCGGCCGCGGCCGGCATGTCCAGCGCCGCGTTGCGCATGCCGCCGGTGACCAGCAGCTTGAGGCGAGGCAGGCGCTTGAGCAGGTCCGCATCGAAACGCGTGCGCTCGCGCATCACGCAGATCACCTCATAGCGGTGCAGACGCGCGGCGATCGTGGCGTTGTCAGCCGGATAATCATGCTCGAACGTCACTTCACCCAGGCTGTCGAGCACGGACCAGTCGACGACGTCGCGGGCCACGTCTTGCCAGTCATCGATTACCGCAATCTGCACCGTCATCGGCGTGACCTCATCAAGGAACGGAAGGGGTCTTGTCCAGCCAGCTCAGCAGCGCCTGATGGAATTTTGCCGGCTCTTCCATTTGCGGCGCATGGCCCATGCCCGGGAACTCCACCAGCGTCGACTGCGGGATCAGCTTGGCGACTTGCTTGCCCAGCACCTCATAGTGGCCGATCTTGGCTTTCACTTCAGGTGGGGCAAGGTCCTTGCCGATCGCGGTGGTATCGGAGGTGCCGATCAGCAGCAGGGTCGGCATCTTCAGGTCCTTGAACTCGTAATACACCGGTTGGGTGAAGATCATGTCGTAGATCAGCGCCGAGTTCCAGGCGACCTGGGTCTTGCCCGGACCTTTGCTCAGGCCCGCGAGCATGTCCACCCAACGGTCGAATTCCGGTTTCCAGCGGCCATCGTAATAGGTCGTGCGTTCGTACTCGCGGATGCCTTGGGCAGTGACTTTCAATTCGCGCTGATACCACTGATCTACGGTGCGATAGGGCACACCGAGGGCTTTCCAGTCTTCCAGCCCAATCGGGTTGACCATCGCCAGTTGATCGACCTGTTCAGGGAACAACAGTGCATAGCGGGTGGCGAGCATGCCGCCGGTGGAGTGGCCGAGCAGCGTGGCTTTCTGGATGCCCAGCGCCTTGAGCAACTGCTGGGTGTTGGTCGCCAGTTGCTGGAAGCTGTACTGATAGTGCTCGGGTTTGCTTGAGGTGCAGAAACCGATCTGGTCCGGGGCGATGACCCGGTAGCCGGCTTCGCTCAACGCTTTGATCGAACTGTCCCAGGTCGCCGCGCAAAAATTCTTGCCGTGCATCAGCACCACGGTGCGCCCGTTCGCCTTGCCGTGGGCGGCAACGTCCATATAGCCCATCTGCAGGGACTGGCCTTGGGATTCGAAGGCGAAGTGTTTAAGCGTGTAGGGATATTGAAAGCCTTGCAGTTCCGGGCCGTAGGCGGGACCTTCGGCAGGTGCAGTGTCGGTGGCGGCCTGCGCCAGCACGGGCAGGGCGGCGGTGAGGAACAGGCCGGGCAGCCAGCGGGACAGCGTGACGGACATAAGGGCAAACTCCTTGGAAATTGACCGATGCTGGAATGGCGCGATTACGCCGACGTTAAGGCAACCTCATCGCGCGATCGTTCAACCCAGCCAGCCCAGCGTGAGCAGGGCCAGCACGCCATAACGTGCGCCTTTGGCCAGGGTGACGATCAGCAGAAAACGCCCGAGCGGCTCGCGCATCACCCCGGCAATCAGCGTCAACGGGTCACCGATCACCGGCAGCCAACTGAGCAGCAACGACCAGTGCCCGTAGCGCTCATAGTGTTTGCGCGCCTTGTCCATGTGCCGCGCACTGACCGGGAACCAGCGGCGCTCCTGAAAACGCTCGAGGCCACGGCCCAGCCACCAGTTGACCAGCGAACCGAGTACGTTGCCCAGTGTCGCCACCGCCAGCAATCCCCACAGCCAGTAACGTTCGCTGACGATCAACCCGACCAACAGCGCCTCGGACTGCAACGGTAGCAACGTCGCCGCGCCGAAGGCTGCGAAAAACAATCCGGCGTAAGCGGCGCTCATCAATGCGCCGGGTAATCCGCCACCACGATATCCGCGCCGTCCTTCTTCAGGCCGATCACTTGATACGCATCGCTCATGCCGTCCATTTCCATGCCCGGCGAGCCCATCGGCATGCCCGGTGCGGCGACGCCCAGCAGGTCATCGCGCTTGCTCAGGGCCAATACCTGCTCGGCCGGGACATGCCCTTCGACGAATTTACCGTTGATGATCGCGGTGTGGCAGGACGCCAATCGCGGCGGTACGCCATGCTGTTGTTTGAAGCTGCTCATGTCGCTTTCGACGTGATCGTCGACCTTGAAGCCGTTGGCTTCGAGGTGGCTGATCCATTTTTTGCAGCAGCCGCAATTGGCATCGCGGTGCACTTCGATCGGGATCAGCTCGGCGGCCTGGGCCAGGGAGCTGATGAACAGGGTGCTCAGTGCGAGCAGGCGCAGATGGGATCGCATGGCGGATTCTCGGCTCGGGTGACGGTCAAAAAGAACGTATTTTGATCGGTTTTTCCCGCCGAGGCTCAACTGAGTGTTTCCAATTACGACAAGGCAGGCTGACAGGATGATACCGGATCAAGGCTGACAGCCGGATGAGTGGGAGATGACAAAGCTGTCAGCGATCTATCGTCACTGTGACTGACCGCCGTAGGAAATGTGGTTTGCACAGTGCATTGTAGGAGTGAGCCTGCTCGCGAT
>NZ_JABWQS010000084.1:0-3540 GCF_014268545.1 Pseudomonas sp. SWRI81 | reverse complement strand
GGGGCCATAGCTCAGCTGGGAGAGCGCCTGCCTTGCACGCAGGAGGTCAGCGGTTCGATCCCGCTTGGCTCCACCATAAACTGCTTCGAAGTTTGAGAGTTTAGAAATGAATATTCAGCGTGAATATTGATTTCTAGTCTTTTGATTAGATCGTTCTTTAAAAATTTGGGTATGTGATAGAAAGATAGACTGAACGTTACTTTCACTGGTAACGGATCAGGCTAAGGTAAAATTTGTGAGTTCTCTTAATTGAGAAATTCGAATTTTCGGCGAATGTCGTCTTCACAGTATAACCAGATTGCTTGGGGTTATATGGTCAAGTGAAGAAGCGCATACGGTGGATGCCTTGGCAGTCAGAGGCGATGAAAGACGTGGTAGCCTGCGAAAAGCTTCGGGGAGTCGGCAAACAGACTTTGATCCGGAGATGTCTGAATGGGGGAACCCAGCCATCATAAGATGGTTATCTTGTACTGAATACATAGGTGCAAGAGGCGAACCAGGGGAACTGAAACATCTAAGTACCCTGAGGAAAAGAAATCAACCGAGATTCCCTTAGTAGTGGCGAGCGAACGGGGACTAGCCCTTAAGTGGCTTTGAGATTAGCGGAACGCTCTGGAAAGTGCGGCCATAGTGGGTGATAGCCCTGTACGCGAAAATCTCTTAGTCATGAAATCGAGTAGGACGGAGCACGAGAAACTTTGTCTGAATATGGGGGGACCATCCTCCAAGGCTAAATACTACTGACTGACCGATAGTGAACTAGTACCGTGAGGGAAAGGCGAAAAGAACCCCGGAGAGGGGAGTGAAATAGATCCTGAAACCGTATGCGTACAAGCAGTGGGAGCCCACTTTGTTGGGTGACTGCGTACCTTTTGTATAATGGGTCAGCGACTTATTTTCAGTGGCGAGCTTAACCGAATAGGGGAGGCGTAGCGAAAGCGAGTCTTAATAGGGCGTCTAGTCGCTGGGAATAGACCCGAAACCGGGCGATCTATCCATGGGCAGGTTGAAGGTTGGGTAACACTAACTGGAGGACCGAACCGACTACCGTTGAAAAGTTAGCGGATGACCTGTGGATCGGAGTGAAAGGCTAATCAAGCTCGGAGATAGCTGGTTCTCCTCGAAAGCTATTTAGGTAGCGCCTCATGTATCACTGTAGGGGGTAGAGCACTGTTTCGGCTAGGGGGTCATCCCGACTTACCAAACCGATGCAAACTCCGAATACCTACAAGTGCCGAGCATGGGAGACACACGGCGGGTGCTAACGTCCGTCGTGAAAAGGGAAACAACCCAGACCGTCAGCTAAGGTCCCAAAGTTATGGTTAAGTGGGAAACGATGTGGGAAGGCTTAGACAGCTAGGAGGTTGGCTTAGAAGCAGCCACCCTTTAAAGAAAGCGTAATAGCTCACTAGTCGAGTCGGCCTGCGCGGAAGATGTAACGGGGCTCAAACCATACACCGAAGCTACGGGTATCACCCTCGGGTGATGCGGTAGAGGAGCGTTCTGTAAGCCTGTGAAGGTGAGTTGAGAAGCTTGCTGGAGGTATCAGAAGTGCGAATGCTGACATGAGTAACGACAATGGGTGTGAAAAACACCCACGCCGAAAGACCAAGGTTTCCTGCGCAACGTTAATCGACGCAGGGTTAGTCGGTCCCTAAGGCGAGGCTGAAAAGCGTAGTCGATGGAAAACAGGTTAATATTCCTGTACTTCTGGTTATTGCGATGGAGGGACGGAGAAGGCTAGGCCAGCTTGGCGTTGGTTGTCCAAGTTTAAGGTGGTAGGCTGAGATCTTAGGTAAATCCGGGATCTTAAGGCCGAGAGCTGATGACGAGTTACCCTTTGGGTGACGAAGTGGTTGATGCCATGCTTCCAAGAAAAGCTTCTAAGCTTCAGGTAACCAGGAACCGTACCCCAAACCGACACAGGTGGTTGGGTAGAGAATACCAAGGCGCTTGAGAGAACTCGGGTGAAGGAACTAGGCAAAATGGCACCGTAACTTCGGGAGAAGGTGCGCCGGTGAGGGTGAAGGACTTGCTCCGTAAGCTCATGCCGGTCGAAGATACCAGGCCGCTGCGACTGTTTATTAAAAACACAGCACTCTGCAAACACGAAAGTGGACGTATAGGGTGTGACGCCTGCCCGGTGCCGGAAGGTTAATTGATGGGGTTAGCTAACGCGAAGCTCTTGATCGAAGCCCCGGTAAACGGCGGCCGTAACTATAACGGTCCTAAGGTAGCGAAATTCCTTGTCGGGTAAGTTCCGACCTGCACGAATGGCGTAACGATGGCGGCGCTGTCTCCACCCGAGACTCAGTGAAATTGAAATCGCTGTGAAGATGCAGTGTATCCGCGGCTAGACGGAAAGACCCCGTGAACCTTTACTATAGCTTTGCACTGGACTTTGAATTTGCTTGTGTAGGATAGGTGGGAGGCTTTGAAGCGTGGACGCCAGTTCGCGTGGAGCCATCCTTGAAATACCACCCTGGCAACTTTGAGGTTCTAACTCAGGTCCGTTATCCGGATCGAGGACAGTGTATGGTGGGTAGTTTGACTGGGGCGGTCTCCTCCTAAAGAGTAACGGAGGAGTACGAAGGTGCGCTCAGACCGGTCGGAAATCGGTCGTAGAGTATAAAGGCAAAAGCGCGCTTGACTGCGAGACAGACACGTCGAGCAGGTACGAAAGTAGGTCTTAGTGATCCGGTGGTTCTGTATGGAAGGGCCATCGCTCAACGGATAAAAGGTACTCCGGGGATAACAGGCTGATACCGCCCAAGAGTTCATATCGACGGCGGTGTTTGGCACCTCGATGTCGGCTCATCACATCCTGGGGCTGAAGCCGGTCCCAAGGGTATGGCTGTTCGCCATTTAAAGTGGTACGCGAGCTGGGTTTAGAACGTCGTGAGACAGTTCGGTCCCTATCTGCCGTGGACGTTTGAGATTTGAGAGGGGCTGCTCCTAGTACGAGAGGACCGGAGTGGACGAACCTCTGGTGTTCCGGTTGTCACGCCAGTGGCATTGCCGGGTAGCTATGTTCGGGAAAGATAACCGCTGAAAGCATCTAAGCGGGAAACTTGCCTCAAGATGAGATCTCACTGGAACCTTGAGTTCCCTGAAGGGCCGTCGAAGACTACGACGTTGATAGGTTGGGTGTGTAAGCGCTGTGAGGCGTTGAGCTAACCAATACTAATTGCCCGTGAGGCTTGACCATATAACACCCAAGCAATTTGCTTGCTTCGAGCTGAAAAGCGAAAGAGCGCCAGATTGCGGTGTGTGAAGACGAAACGAACCGAAAGTTTGAATCTCACAAAACACCGAAAGCTGTCACATACCCAATTTGCTGAAGCGCGGCCCTCTGGCCACGATTCGGTACCCGAATTTCTTGACGACCATAGAGCGTTGGAACCACCTGATCCCATCCCGAACTCAGCAGTGAAACGATGCATCGCCGATGGTAGTGTGGGGTTTCCCCATGTGAGAGTAGGTCATCGTCAAGATTAAATTCCGAAACCCCAATTGCGAAAGCAGTTGGGGTTTTGTTTT
>NZ_JABWQS010000083.1:0-3798 GCF_014268545.1 Pseudomonas sp. SWRI81 | reverse complement strand
TTCAACATCGAAGCCAAGTTGATCAAGGACAATGAAGGCGGAACGGTGATCGCCCGGTACGAAATCAAGCGCGCGGCGGGCGGGACGAGTTATTCGAATGCCTTGGAACTGAGAGTAGGCGCAGCGCTCGATATTGATCAATCCGTCATGAAACTCGATGGCAACAACTACTATATGTCTCCAATCTCCGCTCATAAACCGGATTGGGTAAGGGTTAACTTCAAAGCACCACAAACCTACGAGACTCGGGTTCCTGCCAACGGCGCGCCTCCCTATGTCTATACTTCCGAGAACCCTGACATCGCAACCGTGGACGATACGGGGCTGGTGCATTCGATATCCAATGGAAGTACTACCATTGTTGTACAGGACGCTGACAATCGGACTGCCGAATTCCCCGTTGAATGCTCCAACGTTTTCGAGCTATGCGCATTTCCCGATCAATTGAATTGGAAAGATGCACAGGCGGCGCTCGCCAGAGAAAACTTGGAGCCCATCCTGGCACGAGGCAACTTCGTCGACGAGCTTGGGCCTCAATTTCAAGCAACTACTGTTCCGTCTCCTCAAGGGGAAAAATACTACGGCCCCGTTTTTGCTGACGGAAACCCACCGCAGATTTACATTTATGCCACTGGCCGAGCGAGTGAAGACAGAGGCTTGAATATAGACATAACAAATCCAGACGATCGGTATCGGTATATCGGTCGAAAAACAAAATAACTGCCCGCTGCAAAGTTAATTCAAGAAACATAGAGCTACCTCAGACACCTCCTTGCGCGAGGACTTCTGAGGCATTTACGGGGCAGGCCACGGTGTAAGCGGAATGCCCATCCAACACCCTCAAGGTGGGATTTGTTGAGATGTTCGAGGTGGATGGGGAGTCAGGGGCTGGCAGAAGGATCTGTCCGTGATCGAGGTGTGGTCGACCACACGAAGATCTTGAGTCTGGTGAGATTAAGAGGCCGGGAGCCTGCTCGCGATAGCGGTCTGTCTGGTTTGAACGCATCGACTGAGAAATGCTCATCGCGAGCACGCTCCCACATTTTGGAGTGCACTCCCTTTATTTGGCTGTGAGATACCCCGTTAAGCTGCCTGGATCCGCTCAAAGCCGATTTGCCAGTTCTCCTGTTTCAGCTGCAACTCCGAGCCTACCGTTCGTCTGGAATACATCAACACCTGTCAGGTTTGACAGGTGTGCAAATTCAACAACACAGGTTCAATCACTCCATCACCCGAACGGAGTGCGCGCCCATGTTCGCCTGACATCCCACGCCAGCGAGCCCGCTGGGTCTGCATGATTCCGTCCGCCTCGAACGTTGCGGCACAACGCCGAGCCTTTCTTCCAGAGGACTTGCCTGATGCCTTCCCACAAGAACTTCCGCTTCCCTCCCGTCAAGGAAGGCAACGAAACACTGGCCCTGCGCCCGTTGCTGATTCCGGGGATGCTCGAACCCGTACAGGACGGCGATGGCGGCATCAACATCAAGGTGGCGACGGACGACCCCCAAGGCTTGCTGTGCGTAATCAATCCTTATCTGAGCTTGATGAGCGAGGGTGACAGGCTGGATATCTGGTGGAACAACGCGAAAGTGCTTGAACGATTCGTGACGGCCGACGAAGTCAATCAGCGGGTTTTCTTCTACTTGCCGGCGCCTGCAGAGTCAGGGTGGGTCGAGAATTGCCATTACGTGCTGACCCGAGTGGGTGAAACCGAAGCCGACCCGCCGTCGGCGTCCTTGCGGATAATGATCAAGCTGTACAAGCCGGGGAACTTTGACAGGGAACCGCATAAAGACGACGGCCATTCAGAACTGAACATCGTGCAATTGCCGCCCGAGCTGGTCGAACAGGGCGTAATCGATGCCGGCTGGGCGAAAGATGGTGTATTGGCCACCATCCCTCACTACGTGTATTGCACCCGCGACGATAAGGTCCGCCTGAGCATCGGCGATCACTTGCTTCCTGTTCACCGCATCACGCAGGAGCAAGCCGATAACGAACAACCGATCGAAATCCTGATCGAACAGGCAGACATTCTCCGCGCCGGAGACGGTTTACAACGGGAAATCAGGTACGACATCAACGACAAAGTCTGGAACTGGGCCGACCGCCACTCCAAACGCACCTACATCGAAATCGACGCCGGGGGCTGGCGCCTAGAAGCTCCGATCATCAAGGAAGCCTTTAATGGTGTCATCACCATCAGGGACCTGAACAAGCTGCCGGTCACCGTGCAGATCCATGCCCGCAGCCAGGAGTTCACTCTCGGCGACAGCGTGAAAATGACCTTCATCGGCAGGCCGCCGAATTATGCCGAACCCATCATCTGCAGCGAAACCCGCGAGATCGACAACGTCCCCTCAGTGCTGGAAATCAAGGTGCCCTATGACTTGATCAGAGCAATTGTTATGGGCCGCGCCGACGTCTCCTATATCCTCTATAAAAAGGATGGTGGTGACCCCCTGTCCTCCAAGCGCGCCTTTGCAACGGTCGTGGGCGACGTCAACATGCTGCCCGAGCCGAACATTCTTGAGCTGATCGGCGATACCCTCGAACCGGACGTGTTCTTCGCCACGGTAGAAGTCCGCTATGCCATGAAGAACGGCGACTTGATTTGCCTCAGATGGTTGGGAACAAAATCCAATGGCGACGAGTATCTGCATGAGGTTTCGCATATCGTCAGCGCGAACGAGGCCACGGAAGGTCTTGTCACGTTCTACATCGACGCTGAGCACATCACTGTGCTCGACAACGGCACGCTGGATCTTTCCTATGTAGTCGCGAACGATGCACCGGGCCTTCTCGACGTCAGAGAATCCGAGCGCCTGCTGGTCAAGGTCGGAAAGATTCGAGCGACGCTGCCCAAACCCGTGGTCGAGGAGGCTGAACCGTCGGGGGATGTTCTTGATCCGTCGAAGGTGTTCGACAGCGTTCAAGTACTGATCGGCGAGGCGAAGACGCTGGACAAGGACGTGGTGACGTATTTCTGGCGCAGCCCCAACCCGATCTCCAGTACCAGCGACTGGCTGCCGATCACTACCGTCAGCGCAGGCAAACCTGTGCGTTTCAGGGTCGACAAGCAATATGTCACGTCCAACATCGCCCAATATGTTGATGTGCGTTATGTGCTGTGGCGTGCGGTTTCGCAGCGCTATGAATACTCGGCCTCGCTGGTGCTGTTGATCGTTGAAATAGTGGTGCCTGTGATCAATTCGGTTACCGATACCAGCGGTGAGGTAATCCCTGATAATGGCATTACCTTCGACACCAGCGTCACAGTCGAGGGCACGGCCAGCGCCAACCTGACGCTGCAGTTGTATGACGGCGCTGCGGCTATCACACCCATCGTGAAAGTCGATGCCAGCGGCAACTGGACACTGCCGCTGACGGCGCTCAGTGTCAGCGCTCACAGCATCACGGTTAAAGCGTTGTATGGCAGTAATCCGGTGTCGGCGGCACGGACCTTTACCGTGGCGGTGGCGACAGCGCCGACCCTCATGTCGGTCGAAGACTCCCTCGGCGAAGTCGCTGAGGGTGGCACGACGTTCGATAATTCGGTCACGCTGAGCGGCAAGGCATTCGCCAATCAGAAGGTCGAGATCTTCGACGGTGTCACGTCCCAAGGCCAGGTCGCGGTCGATGCCAGCGGCAACTGGACACTGCCGCTGACGGCGCTGAGTGCCAGCGCTCACAGCATCACGGTCAAAGCGTTGTATGGGCATAATCCGGTGTCGGCGGCACGGACCTTTACCGTGGCGGTGGCGACAGCGCCGACCCTCATGTCGGTCGAAGACTCCC
>NZ_JABWQS010000082.1:0-4142 GCF_014268545.1 Pseudomonas sp. SWRI81 | reverse complement strand
GGCTCGCTCCCACATTTGCAATGCGCCCCCCTGTGGGAGCGAGCCTGCTCGCGAAAGCAATCGATCAAACACCGCCGAACCCGGCACAAACAAAAACGGCAGCCTCACCGGCTGCCGCTTCTGTTTAGCGCTGAACTTACGCCAGGTTGGACAGCATGCCCCTGGCCTCGTCACGCTGTTTCTCGTCACCCTCGGTCAACACTTCGTTGAGGATGTCGCGTGCGCCGTCGGCGTCGCCCATGTCGATGTAGGCCTGGGCCAGATCGAGCTTGGTGGCGGCTTCGTCGGTGCCGGCAAGGAAGTCAAAATCATCTTCACCCAGATCATCGCCCAGCGCCGCGTCCGCTTCGGTAAAGGTCGGCTCGGCAATGCTTTGCGACAGACGATCAAGCTCCGCGTTGACGTCATCCAGTTCAGCCGCAAAGGCATCCGGCTCGGCGGCTGGATGGCTGTCCATTTCGTCTGCCAGCGACAAATCAAAATCATCCGGCAACTCCAGATCGTCCTGCGGTACGTCAGCGACGACCGGCGCCTCGACGGGTGGCAGATCTTTCACGCCCTCGTCCAGATCCAGCAGGAAGTCATCTTCCGCCAGGGTGGACGGCGATGGCTCTGCACCAAGGTCCAGATCCAGGTCGAAATCCGACAGATCGTCCAGATTGTCCTTCACCTCGGTTTGCTGTTGCAGCACCGATTCGAAGCTCAGATCGTCTTCGGCCGGAAACGCATCCAGCTCGACCGGCGCTTCTGGTTCAACCACCGGAGCAGGATCTACCGGCGTGATGTTGTCGAGATCGTCCAGGCTCAGATCAAAAGCGGTGTCGAGGCCGTCAGCGGCAGCCTCGGGCGCCTCTGGCTCGTCCTGCAGAAGATCCTTGACGTATTGCGCGTCCAGCTCGGCGGCGACGGCAGCCGCAGCCAGCCCACCGGCAGCAACCACGGCCATGGCCGGGAAGCGGCTTTTCAGCGCTTCGACCTTGGCGAAGTTGTCGCCATTGGCTACCAACTGACGCTCCTGGCCGACGAACGCATCGCGATCGCCCTGCTGACCATAGACTTCCATCAGCTTCAGGCGCAGATCGCTGCGCTGCGGCTCCAGGCTGACGCCCTCTTCCAGCAGTGCGGCAGCCTGATTCAAACGACCGGCGTTGATATGCGACTGAGCCTTGTCGAGTACGTCATCGGAACGCTCGGCGGCCGGCGCCACCAGCGGCGCGGCGATCGGTTCGGCCATGACCACCGGCGTTACGACCGGAGCAGGTGTTGGCGCTGGCGCCGGGGTATTGAGCTTGACGCTCGCAGCCGGGGTTTCCAGGCCTTCGAAACTGCTCTCAGGCAGATCCTGCTCGGCAGAGAACGTTTGCTCTTCTGCCAGCGCGCGGGCCATACGCAGATGTTTTTCGGCTTCTTGCTGGGCTTTGCGGCGACGTGCCAGCAGCAACAGCAAAAGCAGCAGAACGACGGCACCGCCACCGATCAGCCCCAGCAGGATCGGATTGGTCAGCAGTTCGTTGAAGGTTTTCTCTTCATCGACAGGCGGTTTCGGTTCAACAGCCGGCTCAACCGGCGTATCGACGGGGGGTGCAATCGCCGATTCCGGTGTCGGTGCCGCTTCTGCTGGCGTTGCCGGTGGCGTAGCGGCCAACTCGGCGGTGATCGCCGGAACGGCTGGCACTGCAGCAGCGTCGCCTGGTGCAGCACCTGCCCCTTGCGCCTGCATCTTCGCCAATTGATTGTTCTTCAGCTCGATCAGCTTTTGCAGTTTGTCCAACTGGCTCTGCAGATCAGCCATACGGCTTTTCAGTTCCTCGTTGTCACGACGGGTCGCGTCGAGGTTTTCCTGAGTGATCGCCAGTTTGTTGCTCAGCGCCTTGGCATCGCCCGCCGGACCTTTTGCGCCCGGCTTGGCACTTTCGGCCGACACCAGGCTCAGGTTGTCCTGCGTGTTGGGCGCCGCGCCGGCATTGCCACGGCCGCGATTGGTTGCATCAAGCTGCTGCTGACCGGTACCAGGCTTGGCCACGTAACGACGACCCTGACGCCAGGCCTCGTTCTGAGCCGCCACTTCAGCGATGGCGGCCGACTGTGGCAGCGCCGTGCTTTGCACCGGGTCCGGCAGGCGCAGCACCTGTCCGGTTTTCAGACGGTTGATGTTGCCGTCGATAAACGCATTGGGATTGAGCGCCTGAATCGCCAGCATGGTCTGCTGCACCGACCCGCCGTTGCGCGCCTTCGCCGCGATTTCCCACAGGGTATCGCGCGGCGTGGTGGTGTATTGATTGCGATGGGTGGCGCCGGTGGTCGGCGCGGCAATGGTCGACGACGGTGCCGGTTGCGCGGCGGCGTCAGCGGTCTGCGGCGAGAACTTCGACGGGTCCAGCAGCACGCTGTAATCACGCAGCAGACGGCCGTTCGGCCACATCACCTGCACGAGGAATTTCACCATCGGTTCCGACAGTGGCTGACTCGAGGTGACGCGCAGCACGCTTTTGCCGCCGGCGTTGAGCACCGGAGTGAACGTCAGGTCATTGAGGAAAGCCTGACGATCAACGCCGGCCTTGGCGAAATCTTCAGGTGAAGCCAGGCTCGGCACCACTTCGGCAGCGGTGAGATCCTTGACATCGAGCAGCTCGATTTCAGCCACCAGCGGCTGGTTCAGGGTCGACTTCAGGGTCAGCTCCCCGAGCCCGAGGGCATGCGCCATACCGGAGGACAGCGCCGAGGCGGCCGCTATTGCTAACACCAGTTTGCGAACTTGAACCATAGCCTCATCCTTTGTTTGAACGTTCCTCGGCCAGCGAGAAGATGTTGAAAACCGCTGCCGTAAGGCATTGCGCGCAACGACGACAGCAGTCGCGCGCGATCATTTCTTTGATGCCCCGGAAAGTCCCGGAGAGTGACACGTTATCAAGTGCTTCGGGCAAGCATAGCGCTCACCTAGAATCAGTCGACAAATTGTTGCCAAGTATCTTTTACAGCAGGCCTTTTATCAACAACTCAGCCACCTGCACCGCGTTGAGCGCGGCGCCCTTGCGTACGTTATCTGACGTCAGCCACAGATTTAGTTCCGCCGGGTCGTCGACACCACTGCGCACGCGGCCGACGTAGACCACGTCCTGCCCCACCGCATCGCCGACGGCGGTCGGGTAATCGCCAGCGTCGACCAGTTCGATGCCGGGCGCGGCTTCCAGCGCAGCATTGATTTTTTGCAGGTCGACAGCCTTTGTTGACTGCAAGGTCACGCTAAAGCTATCGCCAAAAAACACCGGGGCTTGAACACAAGTTGCGGAAATCTTCAATAAAGGCAGTGCCAGCACCTGACGCAACTCGCGCACCAGACGTTTTTCCAGCAGCGTATGGCCTTGGGCGTCGGGCGTGCCGACCTGAGCCAGCAGGTTGAACGCCATCTGCCGGTCGAAGAAGGTCGGCTCCAGCGGACGCATGTTCAGCAGCTCGGCGGTTTGCCGCGCCAGTTCGGCAACAGCTTCGCGCCCCTGGGCGGAAACGGCCAGGTTGGCGGTGACGTTGACGTATTGCAGGTCGATCAGGGCGAGCAACGGCGCCAGTACCAGGGCGAGCGAAGTGGCCGACGGGCTCGGGCTGCTGACCTGGAACGGCGCTGTCAGGCCGGCGAGCACGCTGGCGTTGGCTTCCGGCACCACTTGCGGCGCCTGATCGGCCGGCAAGGCGCCAGACAAATCGATCAACGAACAACCGGCAGCATGGACGCGAGGCGCATAGCTCAGGGTGATGGCCGGGCCGGCGGCGAAAAACACCAGTTTGACCTTGGCAAAATCGAACTCGTCGACTTCGCGCACGCGCACGTTTTTATTGCGGAACAGCACCGAACTGCCGGCGGACTCGCTGCTGGCCAACAAATGCAGATTGCCGACCGGGAAATTGCGTTCTTCGAGAATCTGTACGAGGGTTTCGCCGACAGTACCGGTGGCGCCGACAACGGCGATATCGAAAGTCTGGGTCATGGAGCTACCTCTGGCAAAACGGGGGGAGCGGCACTTTACCGGGTGGTTGGCGTGCAGGCAATTTCTGCCGGGGACTTGCGGTGGCTGTGCCGGCCCTTTCGCGAGCAAGCTGGCTTCCACAGAAGCTGTGGTTATACACAAATCACGAATTCATCCAGA
>NZ_JABWQS010000081.1:0-7927 GCF_014268545.1 Pseudomonas sp. SWRI81 | reverse complement strand
GGTCAACTGTAGGAGTGAGCCTGCTCGCGAAGAACGGTAACGCGATCTAACGGACCGCCATCAAATCTTGAAACTGTCGACCAACTGCTTCAACCGGTTGGCCTGCTGCGACAACGCATCGCAATCTTTCAACGTCTCGTTGAGGTTGGCGACGCTCTGCTGGTTCAACAGGTTGATCTGGTTGACGTCGACGTTGAGCGTTTCCACCACGGCGGTCTGCTCCTCGGTTGCAGCGGCCACCGACTGGTTCATGCCATCGATTTCGCCGATGCGCTGGGTCACGCTGACCAGGCGCAAGCCGGCCTGATTGGCCACTTCAACGCTTTGCTCACTAGATGCCTGGCTGGCGTTCATCGTGCTCACCGCTTCACGCGAACCCACTTGCAGCGAAGTGATCATCTTGTGGATTTCTTCCGCCGACTCCTGGGTGCGATGGGCAAGGTTGCGCACCTCATCCGCGACCACGGCAAAACCACGCCCGGCTTCACCGGCCCGCGCCGCTTCGATAGCGGCATTGAGCGCCAGCAGGTTGGTTTGCTGCGAGATCCCTTTGATCACATCGAGGATGTGGCCGATGTTGTCGGTGCTGGCGTTCAGGGTTTCGATCTGAGTGCACGACAGGCTGATCTTTTGTGACAACTCGGTCATCGCCTGAATGGTTTGTTCCACCACTTGGCGGCCGTCATCGGCCTGCTCGCTGGCGCCGCTGGCATGCTGCGAAGCATCGGCGGCGTTGCGGGCGATTTCCTGAGTGGCGGCGCCCAGCTGATTGATCGCCGCCGCGACGCTATTGGTGCGTGCGCTCTGTTCATCGGAGCCGACAATCGAGGCGTTGGACGACGCCATCACCCGCTGCGACAGATCGTGAACGTGACGGGTCGCCGATGATACTTCGGAAATCGACGCGTGAATCCGCTCAACGAACTGGTTGAATGCGCTGCCCAGTTCGCCGAACTCGTCTTTGCTCTCGACCACCAGACGACGGGTCAGGTCGCCTTCACCTTGAGCGATGTCTTGCATCGCGCGGCCCATGGTGGTCAACGGACGCATCAACACGTTGATCAACAGGCTCAGCAACAGCGCAATCGCCGCCACCGCGACAAACATCGCGATCAGTGCCGAGGTGCGGAATTGGCTGAGTGCGGCGTAGGCCTTGTCGTGATCGATCGACAGACCGATGTACCACTGCGCATTTGGCAGGTCGCTGACCGGGGTAAATGACAGAATCCGCTCCTGGCCGTTGAGCACGACGTTCTGATTGCCTTTTTCGATGCGCACGCTGGTGTTCGGGTAGATGTCCTTGAGGTTCTTCATCACCTGGTCTTTGTCCGGGCTGACGATCACCTGACCGTCAGCGCTGACCAGAAACGCATGGCCAAGGCCACCGAAGTCCACCGAGTTGATGATTTTCACCAGGGTTTCCAGACTCAGGTCACCGCCGACGACGCCCAGCAGCTCGCCGTTCTTCTTCACCGGCATGGCGATGGTCACCACCAGACCGCCGACGGCCGCCATGTACGGCGGGGTCAGCATGGTCTTGTCGGCGGCGACCGCTTGTTTGTACCAAGGGCGCTGACGCGGGTCGTAACCGTCGGGCATCTTCGCATCAGGGCGCTGGGTAAAGACACCGTTGGCCTGACCGACGTAAGTGAATTGAAAGTTCGAAGTGAAGGCTGGTTGGTCGACCAGTCCCGGAAGATCGGCGCTCTTGCCTTGATGGGCCACGTTTTGCGCGAGGTTTTCCAGCACCAGGATTCTTCCGCTCATCCAGTTCTGCACACTGCTGGCGGTCAGGTCACCGGCCTGCTGCACGGAAGACTGGAGGTTCTGGCGAATGGTGTTTCGCTGCAGGTAGTCGTTGTAGAGCGTGAACAGCGCGAACGCCAGGACCACGACGCCCGAGGCGGCCAACAGGATTTTATGGCTGAACTTGAGATTCATTTCATGGGACTTCTTATGCCAAAAGTGGGGATGCGTTCCGGATGCAACATTCCATGTACAGCGCAGGCAGCGTTCTTCTGGCCGCTCTACTTTGGTGCACGCATGTCTCACCAGTCTGTCGGCACGCATGGAAGAAATCTTAGGGCGGCGTAGGAAATGGATGAGGTTTACGCATGATTCCCGCCGAACGGCGTGCCAGAGCGCCTGCGAGGAAATTTTTCTGGGTGTTGGTTGAGCGACAGTTGCAAAATCTGTAACCCTTGATGACAATGCGACTAATTATCATTTGTGACGTTCGGGCTGTTGCGTAAATGTCCTCTCCTGAGTTCGCAGTACAGACGCTTTACAGTAGTCATCACGGCTGGCTCAACGCTTGGCTGCGCGCACGGCTGGGCAACGCGGCGGACGCAGCGGATCTGGCCCAGGATACGTTTGTGCGCCTGCTGCAACGCACCGAACGCCTCGAACTCAAGGCGCCCCGCGCCTTCCTGCGCACCATTGCCTGCGGGTTGGTGATTGATCACTGGCGCCGCGAGGAAATCGAGCGCGCCTACCTGGAAAGCATTGCCCATTTGCCCGAAGCACAGGCGCCCGGTGCCGAAGCCCGAGCGCTGGTGATCGAGTTGCTCGAAAGCATCGCGCGCATGCTTGAAGGACTGAAGCCGAAAGTGCGTCAGGCTTTTCTGTTGGCGCAGTGCGAAGGCTTGACCCATAAGCAGATCGCCGAGCAGATGGGTCTGTCGTTGCGCTCGGTGGAGCGCTACATCGCCGATGCCCTCTATCACTGTTACGTGCTGCGGTATGAGAGCTGATGCCTGTGGATAACTTGTCATTGGGTCGGCGCGCCGAGCCGCAGCAGAAAGTGGTCCGGCAGGCCATTCACTGGTTGCTGCGCCTGCGTAATAACCACGGCAACCCGCGCCTCCAGCGCCAATGCGAACAATGGCGCGCCGAACAGATTGAACACGAATTGGCCTGGCAACGGGTGCAGTCGCTGCAAGCCGAGCTGAGCAACAACCTGCGTGCCGTACCCGGTGCGCAAGTGGCCTTCAACACACTGGAAAACAGCGCACAGGGGCTGGGCCGCCGCCAGGCGCTGAAGCTGCTGTCGGGCGTGCTGGTGATGGGTTCAGCGGCGTGGCTGGCCAAGGACACTGCGGTGTGGCAGCAATGGCGCGCCGATTACGCCACAACAACCGGCGAGCGTCGCGGCTTTCAGTTGCCCGATGGCACGCGCCTGGAACTCAATACCGCCAGCGCCGTGGATCTTGATTACACGGCGCAACAACGCCTGATCAAGTTGACTCGCGGCGAAATCATCGTCAGTTGTGGCGGCGCCGATGAAGGCGCACCGTTCGATCGGCCGCTGCGCATCGAAAACCGCCACGGCCGTTATGAACCGCTTGATGCGCGCTTCATTCTGCGTCAGGACAATGATTGCACACGGCTCAGCGTCACCCGTGGAAGGGTCGCCATCCATACCGGCGGAGCATCGGTGGAAGCACTTGCCGGGCAGAGCTATCTGATTGACCGCCATCAGGTAAGGCCGGCTCCGACGCTGCCCATGGATGCCGGCGCCTGGGTCGACGGCTTGATCGTCACGCGCAATATGCGCCTGGGCGACTTCCTCGCTGAGGTCGGGCGTTATCGCCAGGGTTTTCTGACGTGCGCCTCTGAAGTGGCTGATCTGCAACTGTCTGGCGTGTTTCGCCTGGAGGATACCGACAGGCTGCTGGCCGTGCTGCCGCAGACCCTGCCGGTCCAGTTGCGCTATCGCACCCGCTGGTGGGTGACGCTGGAATCGCTGGCCTGAATATTTTTTGGCGGGTTTTCGCAACGAGTCCGGCTTAGTCAGTAAGCAGTTCCACTCAGCCTTCGCGACTTCCTACGGAAACCTACAATGACTGTCCGCGCTACCTGTAAGCATTCTCTGAACATCACGGTTGAATCGGGTTTATTACGCCACGCCATCCGGGCGGCGCTGTTCTCTACCGCTCTGGGCGCCGGGGTGTTGCCGAGCCTGAGCCTGGCGGCCGGGCTGACTGGCAATGAAGTCAGCCATCGCTACGACATCCCTGCCGGAGCGCTGGGTGACGCATTGAACCAGTTTGCCCGGCAAGCCGGCATCACCCTGTCGATGACGCCGCAACAGACCCAAGGCCGGCAGTCGCCGGGCGTTCAGGGTGACTACTCGACGGAACAGGCGTTGAGCCATTTGCTCGGCGGTTCCGGTTTGCAAGCGGTCAGCCAGGACGGCAGCAGCTACATTCTGCGCCCGGTCGCGGAAACCGAAGCGCTGGCCTTGCCGACCACCGACATCAAAGGCTTCGCCCTTGGTAACGCGCTGGGCAGCATGGATGGCTACAACGCCACGCATAGCCAGATCGCCACGAAAACCAGTACGGCATTGCGGGAAACGTCGCAAAGCGTGTCCGTGGTGACCCGCGAGCAAATGGACGATCAAGGTTCGCAGACGGTGTCGCAGGCCATGCGTTACACCCCTGGCGTGTTGACCAATCCCTACGGTGCCACCCACCGTTACGACTACGTCGCGATGCGCGGCTTCAACGACGGTTCTGTGGATAACCTCTATCTCGACGGCCTCAAGTCGATGGGCGATAGTGGCACTTACAGCACCATGCAGGTCGATCCGTATTTCCTCGAGCGCGTCGACATTCTCAAAGGCCCGTCGTCGGTTTTGTATGGCCGCAGTTCGCCGGGTGGACTGGTGGCTCTGACGAGCAAGAAGCCGCTGTACGAGGCTTATCATCAGGTGCAAGCCACAGTCGGAACGCAGGGCCAGCGCGGGGTCGGCTTTGACTTCAGCGGTCCGGTCGATGACGACAAGCGCATCGCCTATCGTCTGACCGGTTTGACCGATCAGTCCGACACACAATTTGACCACAACAAGGAAAAGCGCTTCGCCCTCGCACCGACCGTCAACATCGATTTCAGCGAAGACACGTCGCTGACCCTGCAGGCGTACCTGCAGCACGATCCGGACGGCGGTTACCACGGTGGCGTGCCGGCGGATGGCACGATTCATCAGCGCAATGGCCAGCGCATCTCGCCACACTTCTTTGAGGGCGAGCCGGGGGTTGATGGCTACTCACGTGATCAGCAGTCGTTCGGCTACCAGTTCGAACACCGCTTCAACGACGTCTTCACTGCGCGACAGAACTTTCGTTACCTGGACTCCAAAGTAAACATGGATCAGGTCTACGCGTATGGCTGGACCACACCGACCAGCAACGAGCTGAACCGTTATTACACCGGGGGCGACGAGCGGCTGCACGCGTTT
Source organism: Pseudomonas sp. SWRI81 (assembly GCF_014268545.1). Lineage (NCBI taxonomy): Bacteria > Pseudomonadati > Pseudomonadota > Gammaproteobacteria > Pseudomonadales > Pseudomonadaceae > Pseudomonas > Pseudomonas sp. SWRI81. The sequence continues at coordinate 2,685 of NZ_JABWQS010000081.1, read as the reverse complement.
ATCGTCGACAACATGCTCCAGGCCGAATTTTTCACCGGTGCGACCAAGCATACGGTGCTGATGGGCGCCGATTACCAACGACGCAAGACGGTGGTCGACTGGACCAGCGGCGGATTGGCGCCGATCGATGCGTTCAATCCGGTGTACGGCAACTCGGCGATCGAGATGTACGGTGAGACCAGCTATCTGCGCCGCCTCGAGCAAACGGGTGTGTATTTGCAGGACTTGATCGAGATGGACCAGTGGCGCTTCTCGCTGGGCCTACGCCAGGACTGGGTAGAAACTTCTGATGAGAACCGGATTGCCGAAGCAGGTCGCCCGCAAGGCACCGAAATCAAAGACCGTCGCACCAAACTGACCGGCCGCGCGGGTGCCCTGTATCTGTTCGATAACGGTCTGGCGCCGTACATCAGTTACTCCGAGTCGTTTAATCCGAATTCCTACGCTGACAGTGCCGGTAACCCACTGGCGCCTACCGACGGTAAACAATGGGAGGTCGGCCTGAAGTATCAGCCGCCAGGCACCGACAATCTGTTTACCGCGTCGCTGTTCCGCATCGATCAGGAAAACCTGGCGACCAAACTGCCGCAGGAAAACTTCTATCGCGCTGTAGGTGCCGTCCGCTCTCAAGGCCTGGAACTGGAAGCGCATACACAACTGACCGATAACCTGAAGGTGCTCGGCAGCTACACCTTCACCGATATCGAATATTCCAAATCGATGGTCAGCACGCTGAGCACACCCACCGACGTCATCGAGAACAAAGGCAACTCACCGACACAGGCACCGCGGCACATGGCATCGCTGTGGGCTGACTACAAGTTCGACAGCGCGGCGCTCGATGGCCTGCGTCTGGGCGGTGGTGTGCGTTACGTCGGCTACAGCTGGGCGGATGCAGAAAACACCCTGAAGGTGCCCTCCTACACATTGTTCGATGCATCGATCGGTTACGACCTGGGCAAAGTCGGCTTGAAGGGCGTTGACCTGCGCCTGAATGCAAACAACCTGACCAACGAGTCCTACGTGGCGTCCTGCGCCAGCCTGAACTTCTGCTACATGGGCGAAGAGCGCAATGTCGCGGCGACGGTCAGCTACCAGTTTTAATCCTGTGCCCTGTGCATAAAAAAGCCAGCCCCTGATATTCGGGGGCTGGCTTTGTCGTCTCTGTGAGGGAAATGTTCATGCGTGCGTTTTTGGTTGTATTGCATCGCTATATCGGATTGGCAATCGCCGTGTTTCTGCTGCTGGCGGGGATCACCGGGAGCATTCTGGCGTTTAACCATGAGCTGGATGAAGCCTTGAATCCGCAGTTTTACGCGGCGTCTGCCGAGGGGCAACGACTGCCACCCGGCGATTTGGTCCAGGCAGTGCAGACTACGCATCCAACACTGCAGGTCTGGTACATGGAGTACCCGAACGAACCAGGACATACCGCGTTGCTGGCGGCCGTGCCACGCACAGACCCGGCCACCGGCAAGCCGTTCGACGAACCGAACCAAGTGTTCTACCTGGATCCGGTGAACGCTGAGCAAAAAGGACAACGCTATTGGGGAGAATGCTGTTTCCAGCGGGAGAACTTCATCCCCTTCATCCTCGAGTTTCATTACAACCTCACGCTTCCCGAGAACTGGGGGCTGTTGCTGATGGGGCTGGTGGCCATCGCCTGGGTGATCGATTGTTTTGTCGCGTTATGGCTGACACTGCCGCGGGGCAAGCCGTTCTGGAAGAAATGGTCGACCGCCTGGAAGGTAAAAGGCGGACATGCTTATCGCGTTAATTTCGATCTGCATCGTGCAGGGGGATTGTGGTTATGGTTGTTACTGCTACCGATTGCCGTCAGCAGCGTGGCGATGAACCTGCCAAGCCAGGTATTCAAACCGGTCGTGTCGTTATTCTCGCCCATTGAGCCGAGTGTCTATGAGGCGCGAGGTCGAATACCTCCAGACGAACTGGGGGTCACGCAGCTAACTTATCAACAGGCGTATGAAAGGGCATTAGAGGAAGGGAAACGGTTAGGACTGACTGCGGCAATCGGGGAGTTGTACTACAGCTTCGAATACAACTTTTACGGCGCGGGGTTTGGACAGCATGACACGCAGGCGCATGGCAAATCCTGGTTGTTCTTTCATGGCACGGACGGGCGATTACTGGGACAGGAAATCGCCGGACAGGGAACGTGGGGCGAGCAGTTTTATCGGCTGCAGTTACCGATACACGGTGGCCGAATCTTTGGCGTTACGGGGCAAGTGATGATTGCAGTGCTGGGCGTGCTGATTGCCGGTTTGTCAGGTACCGGTGTCTATATCTGGTGGCGTAAGTGGCAGGCAAGGCGCATCAGCAGGATACGTAAAACGCTTTGAACAGCTGGTTTGGGTCAGGCCAGAAATGACAAAACCCCTGACTGCTCACGCAGACAGGGGTTTCGGAATTCAATCTTGACGATGACCTACTCTCACATGGGGAAACCCCACACTACCATCGGCGATACATCGTTTCACTGCTGAGTTCGGGATGGGATCAGGTGGTTCCAATGTTCTATGGTCGTCAAGAAATTCTTTATCTGGCCCGTCAACACGGTAACAAGCCAGCAAAAACAGGAACTTCTACTAAAACAAAACCCCAACTGCTTTCGCAATTGGGGTTTCGGAATTTAATCTTGACGATGACCTACTCTCACATGGGGAA
>NZ_JABWQS010000080.1:0-9112 GCF_014268545.1 Pseudomonas sp. SWRI81 | reverse complement strand
CCCCCCTGTGGGAGCGAGCCTGCTCGCGAAAGCAATCGATCAAACACCGCCGAACCCGGCACAAACAAAAACGGCAGGCTGTCCCACCTTGGCAAACATAGATAACCCGGTCGCCGAAATGGCTCCCGACGGCTTTTACCGCGTTGCGCTGGGCGTTGAGTACAAAGGCTCGCGCTACAGCGGCTGGCAGCGTCAACTGACCGGCGTGGCAACGGTGCAGGAAGAACTTGAAAAAGCTTTGTCGAAAGTCGCCAACTCGCCAGTTTCCCTGCAGTGCGCCGGGCGCACCGACGCTGGCGTGCATGCCTGCGGACAAGTGGTGCATTTCGACACTCAGGTCGATCGTTCGCTGAAAGCCTGGGTGATGGGCGCCAATATCAATCTGCCCCATGACATCAGCGTCAGTTGGGCCAAGGTCATGCCGGCGCATTTTCACGCACGCTTCAAGGCGATTGCGCGGCGTTATCGCTACGTGATCTACAACGATCAGATCCGCCCGGCGCATCTGAACGAAGAAATCACCTGGAATCACCGGCCGCTTGATGTCGAGCGCATGGCCGAGGCCGCGCAATACCTGATCGGTACTCATGATTTCAGCGCGTTTCGCGCCGGCCAGTGCCAGGCCAAGTCGCCGATCAAGAAAATGCATCATTTGCGCGTAACCCGGCACGGCAAGATGATCGTGCTCGACATTCGCGCCAACGCCTTTCTGCATCACATGGTGCGCAATATTGCCGGGGTGCTGATGACCATCGGTGCCGGCGAGCGCCCGGTGGAGTGGATGAAAGAAGTGCTGGAAAGTCGTGAGCGCCGCTCCGGTGGTGTAACAGCGCATCCTTACGGGCTGTATCTGGTGCAAGTTGAGTATCACGACGAGTTCCCGCTGCCGGAGCGCTTTATCGGGCCACATTTCCTTACGGGTTTCTCCGAACTTGACGGCTGACGCCCTTCAGCGCTTTTGTTACCATCCGGAACTTTCCCGGATTTTGCTTGAGGGTTTTCACCGACATGTCCGCCGTTCGCAGCAAGATTTGCGGCATCACCCGTATAGAAGACGCTTTGGCCGCGGTTGAGGCCGGAGCGGATGCGATCGGGCTGGTGTTCTACGCAAGGAGTCCGCGTGCCGTAACGGTGCAGCAGGCGCGGGCGATCATCCAGGCGTTGCCGCCGTTCGTGACCACCGTGGGTCTGTTCGTCAATGCCAGTCGCTGCGAGCTGGGCGAGATCCTCGACGCGGTGCCGCTGGACCTGCTGCAGTTCCATGGCGACGAAAGCGCCGAGGCCTGCGAAGGCTGGCATCGTCCGTACATCAAGGCGCTGCGGGTCAAGGCCGGCGATGACATTGCCGCCGCCTGCGATGCCTATCCCGGCGCCAGCGGTGTGCTGCTCGACACGTATGTCGAAGGGGTGCCTGGCGGAACTGGCGAGGCGTTTGACTGGTCACTGATTCCGCAGCGCTTGAGCAAGCCGCTGATTCTCGCGGGTGGCTTGACGCCGCAAAACGTTGCTGAGGCTGTGGCGCGGGTCAAGCCGTACGCGGTGGATGTCAGCGGCGGGGTAGAGGCGAGCAAGGGCATCAAGGATCACCACAAGATTCGCGCATTCATCAACGCGGTGCGCGGCAATACATCGCCGATGTGACGGCTGGCAGTCTGCCGCCGTCCATCAATGCACTTGCACACAGCAGGCGCGGCTGAGGGTTTCTGGATCGCACGCAGGTCATGTTTCGCGCTGACCGCGGCTGTTCACCAACCATCGCCACACACATGAATTTAGCTCAAGGGCATACGCGGGGCTGCGAACCAGAGCGTTCGGGCCGCCGGTACTGGAGAAAAGAAAGCATGAGCAACTGGTTAGTAGACAAACTGATCCCTTCGATCATGCGTTCCGAGGTCAAGAAGAGCTCGGTGCCTGAAGGTCTGTGGCACAAATGCCCGTCTTGCGAGGCTGTGCTGTATCGTCCGGAGCTGGAAAAGACCCTGGACGTTTGCCCCAAGTGCAACCATCACATGCGCATCGGCGCACGCGCGCGCATCGACATCTTCCTCGATGCCGAGGGCCGCAACGAACTGGGCGCCGATCTGGAGCCGGTTGACCGTCTGAAATTTCGCGACGGCAAAAAATACAAGGACCGTCTGACCGCGGCCCAGAAGCAGACCGGCGAAAAGGATGCGTTGATCTCCGTCAGTGGCACGCTGCTCGGCATGCCGGTGGTGGTTTCGGCGTTCGAGTTCAACTTCATGGGCGGTTCCATGGGCGCCATCGTCGGTGAGCGCTTTGTACGCGCCGCCAACTACGCCCTGGAAAACCGTTGCCCGATGATCTGCTTCGCCGCTTCCGGCGGTGCGCGCATGCAGGAAGCCCTGATCTCGCTGATGCAGATGGCCAAGACTTCCGCCGTGCTGGCGCGTCTGCGCGAAGAGGGCATTCCATTCATCTCCGTGCTGACCGACCCGGTCTACGGTGGTGTTTCCGCCAGTCTGGCAATGTTGGGCGACGTGATTGTCGGCGAGCCGAAGGCGCTGATCGGTTTTGCCGGTCCGCGGGTGATCGAGCAAACCGTGCGCGAAAAACTGCCGGAAGGTTTCCAGCGCAGCGAGTTCCTGCTGGAACACGGCGCGATCGACATGATTATTCATCGTCAGGAGCTACGTCCGCGCCTGGGTAACCTGCTGGCACAAATGACCGGCAAGCCAACGCCGAAATTCGTCGCTGCGCCCGTCGAGCCGATCGTGGTCCCGCCGGTGCCTGCCAACGTATGACCGAGCGCACCCTTGGCGAATGGCTCGCCTACCTTGAGCAGTTGCATCCGTCCGCCATCGACATGGGGCTGGAGCGTTCGCAACAGGTAGCGTCCCGTATGGGGCTGGGCCAGCCGGCGCCTCGGGTGATTACGGTCACCGGCACCAACGGCAAGGGATCGACCTGCGCGTTCGTGGCTTCGTTGCTGCGCGCGCAGGGCCTGAACGTAGGTGTCTACAATTCCCCGCATCTGCTGCGTTATAACGAGCGGGTGCAGCTCAATGGCGTCGAAGCCACTGACGCGCAGTTGTGCGAAGCCTTCGCGGCGGTCGAGGCCGGGCGTGGCGACACTTCCCTGACGTACTTCGAAATGGGCACTCTGGCGGCGTTCTGGCTGTTTCAGCAGGCCGGCCTTGATGCGGTGGTTCTGGAAGTCGGTCTGGGCGGGCGTCTGGACACGGTCAACGTGGTCGATGCCGACATCGCTCTGGTCACCAGTATTGGCGTCGATCACGCCGATTATCTGGGCGATACCCGCGAATCCGTAGCCTTCGAGAAGGCCGGTATTTTCCGTCAGGGCAAGCCTGCCTTGTGTGGCGATCTGAATCCTCCGCAACCGCTGCTCGACAAGGCGCGCGAACTGGCTTGCCCGTTCTTTCTGCGCGGGCGCGATTTCGACCTCGGTGTTACCGAACGGCACTGGCAGTGGCGCGGTACCGATGCGCAGGGCCACGCAGTCGAATTGCACGACTTGCCGTTGCTTGATCTGCCGATGGAAAACGCCGCACTGGCGTTGCAGGCCTATCTGCTGCTCGGCTTGCCGTGGGAGGCGGGGCAAATTGTGGCGGCGTTGCAGGCGACGCGCGTGGTCGGGCGTCTGGATCGTCGCGTGTTCGAGTGGCAGGGCAAGCGCCTGAATTTGTTGCTGGATGTCGGTCACAATCCGCATGCCGCTGAATATCTTGCTCGTCGGCTGGCTGCGCGCCCGCCGGCTGGCAAGCGCCTCGCCGTGTTCGGTCTGCTGGCGGACAAGGATCTCGATGGTGTTGTTGGCGAATTGAATGCTAGTGTCGCGCATTGGGCCGTTGCACCGTTGGATTCGCCGCGCGCCCGCCCGGTGGCCCAATTGCACGCTGCCTTGCAGAACCTGGGTGCTTCGGTCACGTCGTACGATAGCGTGGCGGCCGCTCTGGAAGGGCAGTGCGCTGTAGCGACCGGCGACGACGAGATTCTGTTGTTCGGATCATTTTATTGTGTCGCCGAGGCCCTTGAATGGTTGGCCCGGCGCTCCACGGAGGACGCGGCAAATGGCTTTGCTGGATAAAGCGTACAAGCAGCGCATGGTCGGTGCTTTGGTGCTGGTGGCGCTGGCGGTGATTTTCCTGCCGATGCTGTTTTCCCGTCAGGATGAGCAGCGTCAGGTGACTGTCGAGGCGCCGGCGGCTCCGCAAGCGCCGGTCGTGCCGCAAGTGCAAATGGAAACCGTGGCGGTGCCGGAGCCGCAAGCCTTGCCGCAAGAGCCGGTACCGACTGACGAGGAAGTCACGCAGGATATCGCGCCTGCCGCCCCGGTGGCGCCCGCGCCTGCGCCAGTCGCCCCCATCGCTATCGCCAAACCGGCTGCGCCGCCGGCGGTGGCCAAGCCGATTCCGGCACCGGCCCAGCCGATCACATCGGCAACGAGCAAGCCTGACACTACGCAAAGCCGCGTTGATGCCAACGGCCTGTCGGTAAGCTGGTCGGTGCAATTGGCCAGTCTGTCGAGTCGCGCCAGTGCCGAGAGCCTGCAGAAAACCCTGCGCAGTCAGGGCTACAACGCCTACATTCGCTCCGCGGATGGCAAAAACCGGGTATTCGTAGGTCCACTGATCGAGCGTGCCGAAGCCGACCGTCTGCGTGACTTGTTGAGTCGTCAGCAGAACCTCAAGGGCTTCGTTGTCCGTTTCCAGCCTGAACGTGGCTGAAATCTATCACTCCGATTGAAAAGCACTGACAATCGCAGCTTACCGAGTGGCATGCGCTCTGCTAAAATGCGCCGCCTTATCCGTCTGTAGGCTGCACTGTGCCATTTACCTGGGTTGACTGGGCGATCGTTGCAATCGTCGCCATCTCCGCTTTGATCAGTTTGAGCCGCGGCTTCGTCAAGGAAGCATTATCGCTGGTGACCTGGATCATCGCAGGAGCGGTTGCCTGGATGTTCGGTGGTTCATTGTCCGAGTACCTCGCCGGATACATCGAAACCCCATCGGCTCGCGTGATCGCGGGCTGTGCCATCATGTTTGTCGCCACACTGATTGTGGGCGCAATGATCAATTATCTTATCGGCGAATTGGTTCGCGTCACCGGGTTGTCCGGGACCGATCGATTCCTCGGCATGGCTTTCGGCGCTGCGCGTGGCGTGCTGCTGGTGGTCGTGGCGGTCGGGCTGTTGAGCCTGGGGCCGGTACAGCAGGACGGGTGGTGGAAAGAATCACAGCTCGTGCCAAAGTTTCTATTGGTCGCCGACTGGTCCAAAAACCTGATTCTCGGGTGGAGCAGTCAGTGGCTTGCCAGCGGAATCAGCGTACCCGCTGATATTCCGTTCAAGGAGCAACTCTTGCCGTCGGCGAAAACGCCACAGTAAGTGTTGTTCAGTTCAGATCCATTAAGTAGGGGTTGCGTCGCATGTGTGGCATCGTCGGTATCGTCGGTAAGTCGAACGTCAATCAGGCGCTGTATGACGCGCTAACCGTGCTCCAGCACCGCGGCCAGGACGCTGCCGGTATCGTGACCAGCCATGATGGCCGGTTGTTCCTGCGCAAGGACAATGGCCTGGTGCGTGATGTGTTCCAGCAGCGTCACATGCAGCGTCTGGTCGGTCACATGGGTATCGGTCACGTCCGTTACCCGACCGCCGGCAGCTCGACGTCGGCCGAAGCCCAGCCGTTCTACGTCAACTCGCCTTACGGCATCACTCTGGCGCACAACGGTAACCTGACCAACGTTGAGCAGTTGGCCAAAGAGATCTATGAATCCGACCTGCGTCACGTCAACACCAGTTCCGACTCGGAAGTGTTGCTCAACGTGTTCGCTCACGAACTGGCGCAGCGCGGCAAGCTGCAACCGACCGAAGAGGACGTGTTCGCCGCTGTGACCGACGTGCATAACCGTTGCGTTGGCGGTTACGCGGTGGTGGCGATGGTGACCGGCTACGGCATCGTCGGTTTCCGCGACCCGCATGGCATCCGTCCGATCGTGTTTGGCCAGCGTCACACCGACGAAGGCGTCGAGTACATGATCGCCTCCGAAAGCGTTTCGCTGGACGTGCTCGGTTTCACCCTGATCCGCGACCTGGCGCCGGGCGAAGCGGTGTACATCACCGAAGACGGCAAGCTGCACACCCGTCAGTGCGCGACCAATCCGTCGCTGACTCCGTGTATCTTCGAGCACGTTTATCTGGCGCGTCCGGATTCGATTATCGACGGCGTGTCGGTTTACAAGGCACGTCTGCGCATGGGTGAGAAGCTCGCCGAGAAGATCCTGCGCGAGCGTCCGGAACACGATATCGACGTGGTCATCCCGATTCCGGACACCAGCCGTACAGCGGCGCTGGAACTGGCCAACCATCTGGGCGTGAAATTCCGCGAAGGTTTCGTCAAGAACCGTTACATCGGCCGCACCTTCATCATGCCAGGCCAGGCAGCGCGCAAGAAGTCGGTACGCCAGAAGCTCAACGCCATCGAACTGGAGTTCCGCGGCAAGAACGTGATGCTGGTCGATGACTCGATCGTGCGCGGTACCACCTGCAAGCAGATCATCCAGATGGCCCGCGAAGCCGGCGCGAAAAACGTCTACTTCTGCTCGGCGGCACCGGCGGTTCGCTTCCCGAACGTGTACGGCATCGACATGCCAAGCGCTCACGAACTGATCGCACACAACCGCTCGACGCAAGACGTCGCCGATCTGATCGGCGCCGACTGGCTGATCTATCAGGACCTGCCTGACTTGATCGAAGCGGTCGGTGGCGGCAAGATCAAGATCGAGAACTTCGATTGCGCCGTGTTCGACGGCAAGTACGTGACCGGTGACGTCGACGAGGCTTACCTGAACAAGATCGAACAGGCTCGTAACGATGCCTCGAAGGTCAAGACCCAGGCGGTCAGTGCGATCATCGATCTGTACAACAACTGAGTTTCAACCGGCCCTGAGGGGCCGGTTTTGTATCTGACTTTTATTTTTCGAGAACACAGCAAGGAGTGACAGCATGAGTCAGGAATGGGATGCCGGTCGGCTGGACAGCGACCTCGAAGGCGTAGCGTTCGATACCCTGGCCGTCCGTGCCGGTCAGCACCGTACGCCGGAAGGCGAACACGGTGATCCGATGTTCTTCACCTCCAGCTATGTGTTTCGCACCGCTGCCGATGCTGCCGCGCGGTTTGCCGGGGAAGTGCCGGGTAACGTTTACTCGCGCTACACCAACCCGACCGTGCGTGCGTTCGAAGAGCGCATCGCCGCACTGGAAAGCGCCGAGCAGGCCGTCGCGACGGCAACCGGCATGGCTGCGATCATGGCGGTGGTGATGAGCCTGTGCAGCGCTGGCGATCATGTGCTGGTGTCGCGCAGTGTGTTCGGTTCGACCATCAGCCTGTTCGAGAAATACTTCAAGCGCTTCGGCGTTGAAGTCGATTACGTGCCGCTGGCCGACCTCTCGGCCTGGGAAGCGGCAGTCCAGACCCATACCAAATTGTTGTTTGTCGAGTCGCCGTCCAATCCTCTGGCCGAGCTGGTCGACATCGCCGCGCTGGCAGAAATCGCGCACGCCAAAGGCGCGATGCTGGTGGTCGACAACTGCTTCTGCACGCCTGCGTTGCAGCAGCCGCTGAAGCTGGGCGCGGATATTGTCGTGCACTCGGCGACCAAGTTCATCGACGGCCAGGGTCGTTGCATGGGCGGTGTCGTCGCCGGTCGCAGTGAGCAGATGAAGGAAGTCGTCGGCTTCTTGCGTACGGCCGGGCCGACCCTGAGCCCGTTCAACGCATGGATCTTCCTCAAAGGTCTGGAAACCCTGAATCTGCGGATGAAGGCGCATTGCGCCAACGCGCAGGCATTGGCCGAATGGCTGGAGCAGCAGGACGGTATCGAAAAAGTCCATTACGCCGGTCTCAAGAGTCATCCGCAGCACGCGCTGGCCCAGCGTCAGCAGAAGGGCTTCGGTGCCGTGGTCAGCTTTGAGGTCAGGGGCGGCAAAGAGGGCGCATGGCGTTTCATTGATGCGACGCGGCTGATTTCGATCACCGCCAACCTCGGCGACAGCAAAACCACGATTACACACCCAAGCACGACCTCCCATGGTCGCTTGGCGCCGGCGGAGCGTGAGGCAGCAGGCATTCGTGACAGTCTTATCCGCGTTGCGGTCGGGCTGGAAGACGTGGCAGATCTGCAGGCCGACCTGGCACGCGGTCTGGCGGCGTTGTGATCGAGTTGTCCACACCGTCGGCCAATACCCATGGCCGCGTTGCGTTGGTCACCGGTGCCGCGCGCGGCATCGGGCTGGGCATTGCGGCGTGGCTGATCAGCGAAGGCTGGCAAGTGGTGCTGACCGATCTCGATCGGGCGCGCGGTTCGAAAGTGGCGAAGGTGCTCGGCGAAAACGCCTGGTTCATCGCCATGGACGTAGCTGACGAAAATCAGGTCGCGCTAGGTGTTGCCGAAGTGTTGGGGCAGTTTGGCCGGCTCGATGCACTCGTCTGCAACGCGGCGGTGGCCGACCCGCACAACATCACTCTGGAAAGCCTTGATCTGGCTTATTGGAATCGGGTGCTTGCAGTGAATCTCAGCGGGCCGATGTTACTGGCCAAGCACTGTGCACCGTATCTGCGTGCGCACAACGGTTCGATCGTCAACCTGGCATCGACCCGTGCGCGACAGTCCGAGGCGGACTCTGAGGCGTATGCGGCGAGCAAGGGCGGCTTGCTGGCGCTGACCCACGCGCTGGCAATCAGCCTTGGGCCGGAAATCCGCGTGAACGCCGTCAGCCCGGGCTGGATCGATACTCGTGATCCCTCGGTGCGGCGGGCCGAGCCTCTGGCTGATGCCGATCACGCCCAGCATCCGGCGGGCAGGGTAGGCACGGTCGAGGACGTGGCGGCAATGGTTGCATGGCTATTGTCGAGGAATGCCGGGTTTGTGACTGGCCAGGAATTCGTCGTCGATGGCGGCATGACGAAAAAGATGATCTACAGCGAGTAGGTCGCCTTTTTCGCCTGACTTTGCGTTGAATCAACTGACGCCTTCGCGAGCAAGCTCGCTCCCACCCCCCGGTGTCAGGATAGTTGTCGCCTCTGCGAATTCTTAAACGCATTCCGGGGGCGGCAAGAGTATGGTCATGTCC